>DTRI01000034.1 GCA_012966015.1 Flavobacteriales bacterium
TGTAATAACTTTAATTGCACAATGAATTTAATCAATGCAAACTTATGAGTAATCCGGTAGTAATACTAGGTATTGAGTCATCATGCGATGATACCGGGGCCTCTGTGCTTAAAGAAGGCAAAATTCACGCCAACATCATTGCAAACCAAGATGTACACAAAGACTATGGCGGGGTGGTTCCTGAACTGGCTTCCAGGGCTCACCAACAAAACATTGTTCCCGTTGTGCATGAAGCATTAAAATCAGCTGGTGTTGATAAATCAGAACTCTCGGCCATAGCGTTTACAAGAGGGCCCGGGCTATTGGGTTCGTTACTGGTGGGTACTTCATTTGCCAAATCAATGGCTTTAGCATTAGATATTCCGTTGTTGGAAATTAACCATATGCATGCACACATCATTGCACACTTTATTGAATCAGAAGGTGAGCAATCATCGAAACCTCAATTCCCTTTCTTATGCCTTACCGTTTCCGGAGGGCACACGGAAATAGTATTGGTGGAGACTCATCTGAAGATGAAGCTAATTGGAACGACCAATGACGACGCTGCCGGCGAAGCTTTTGATAAGGCAGCGAAGACAATAGGACTGGACTATCCAGGTGGTCCACTCATTGATAAATTGGCGAAAGATGGAAATCCCTTGGCCTATAAATTCCCCCATCCCAAGGCTCCCGGTTATGGATATAGTTTCAGTGGTCTAAAAACTGCGTTTTTATATTTTATAAGAGATCAGATAGCGCGAGATTCTAATTTTGTTCAAGACAATAAAGCTGATATTTGTGCATCTATTCAGCACACAATAGTAGTGGTCCTACTCAAAAAGTTAGTTCAGGCGTCTAAAGACCTCGGTATTTCAGAAATTGCAATATCCGGAGGCGTTGCTGCTAATTCAAAACTTAGAGAAGAACTTATGTTATTAAAAAAATCCGAAGATTGGTCGGTGTATATCCCTAAGTTCGAATTTTGCACTGACAATGCCGCAATGATTGCCATGGCGGGATATTATAAGTTTATAAACGGGAGTTTTGCTTCCCAAGCTACGTCAGCTTCTGCGCGATACAGCTATGGAGATTAAAGGATTCAAATATCTAATTCTGTTGCTATTGGTAACGAATATTGTGTCGATGCCGCTGCGGGGATATTGTCAAATTGAGGAAGGGGCCGCAGTTGTTCAAGAGAAACCTAAATTTGTCAATCCGCAGAAGGTGAGCTCCGTGCTCAAAATGAACCCATTCTTAATACTTTGGGGATCCATTCCATATTCAGCGGAATACAGGCTGGTGGTTGAATTTACGACCTCCGCACATCAATCTACCCAGATCGGAGTATCCTATATTGATAAGTCTCCACTTCTGCAGCTATTTGCAGACTCATCCGGTGATATACAACAGTTAATAATCAAAGGTGGCCGCTTTGAATTAAGTCATCGGTTTTACATAAATGATGTAGGGAAATACGCCCCTCAGGGATTCTTCTTTTCTCCCCACATAAGTTATGCAAGCGCCAAGCTAAGCACCAAATATGCCAATCAACTCGGTTATTATCTAAGGGTTACTCAGTTCAACATCAATGCCCTGGCAGGATTTCAATGGCTATTGGGAGGTAAATTTGCCATCAATATATATAGCGGCTGGGGCTACAAGATTAATAAGCTGGAAGAACATGCCCCTCAACAAACCATTGTGTTAGATGGTGAAGACTTATTTCCGAATTTCAGTACACCCATTAAATTCACACTGGGAGTATACTTTGGATGGGCTTTCTAGTTTTCAGACAGAATAAACTTCCTGGTATACACTTGGTCTTCCGTTATTACTTTTAAAAAGTATACACCGGGGCTCTCATTCCCAACGAGGTAAACATCTTGGCTATTCGGCGCTAAACTCAATCTTAGCCTACCCATTATATCGAGTATTTCTATGCTTCTAATGGGTGTTGTATTCTGGCCTTCAATATCAATGGTCAGCATGCCTGACGTCGGATTTGGAAATACTTTAAGGGCGCGGTCATACGCTTTTGGATTGTCAACAGAAATAAGCACCTCGCCAGACAATGTCAGCATGGTAACCCCTCCCCTCCAGGTTCCTACAGCCATTTCAAGTTGGCCATCGCCATTGATATCTGCCAGAGATATAGCCGATCGAACCCCTAGGACCACTCCAGAAATGCTATCATTTGCCAGCGAGAAATTTCCGGCAATATTGTTATCGATATTGGTGTAGCTCTGAATGGTGCCTTTCTCAGATCCCGTTAGCAGATAAAAAGACCCTGAACCATTTACAAGAAATTTTGGTGTGTTATATCCAGAACAACATTGTGGTTCAACGTCCACACCCCCAAGAAAGTTATTGGTAGGTATATTTACAAAAAGAGCATTGTTCACGGTTCCAATGTTCTCATAAAAATGAATTTTCCCAGATCTTTCTCCCACAATCAGGTCTAATAATCCGTCTTTGTTGAGATCTACAAGTTGCGGTGCAGCGTCCTGGCCTACATCAATGCTGAAATAGTTTGCTTGAGCGAGGATAAAACTAGCTGTGTTTCCAGCCCCTCCTGTATTTTGAAAGTAATGCAGCATACCATTGTAATCCCCAAGAATCATATCATCGTCGCCATCACCATCTAAGTCGCCAAATGCCGGTATCAATCCGTTGAGATTATATGCAGATATACCTTCATAATCTCTTGTAATCAATTCAAATGAAGGAGTGGAGGGTGTACCTATATTTTTATAGTATGATATTTTCCCATAGTAGGTTCCACTGCCTCCCCAATATCCATAATTACCAATCAATAAATCCATCAACCCATCCTGATTATGATCAAAAAATGCCGGAAAGGAGCCCTCACCTACCTCAATCATCTCATCTTGCAGTAAATTCTTTTTCTGATAAATAAAAACAGGAGCGCTGCTGGTTCCCTGATTTTCATAATACCACACGCTGTTATAATTCCGTATAGATTTGGTAGTATTTGGTGACGCTAACAGATCCTTAAGCCCATCATTATTGACATCGACATAGTAAGCCGCTGGAAAATTCTGAATACTGACCTTGTCACTGGATTGAGGAAAATCCGGGAACACGCCTGCTACCGTGACTATTGCATCTGAAGTATCTCCCTCATTAATCAGTAATTTAAATTCATAGGAATTAATGTTTCCCAGCACCAAATCTTTGTCTGTATCAGCGTCCACATCCAGTGCAAGTATGGAAGAACCACCGGGATGAAGAAGTGGGTTGTTAACGGCGTTGCTACCCCCTTTGCACATTATTCCATCCGTGATTACATTGGTCAATGGGTCCTCGCTAAAATTTCCCCAACAACCGTCTTCTATTTTATATTCAAGGCTGTCGCAATTGCCATAATTTTCCATCGAATAGTTCCTGTTGTACTCAACAGTATTGCACCCAAAGCAAAAAGCCAGCACATCTACATCTCCATCATTATCAATATCTGTGATAGCCGGTATATCAAAAGGGTTCATGTACATATTTACAGGACCGAGTGAACCTTCTGTTGATAAAACCGGTGACCAAGCGTTGCCACTTTGAGATACCAATGTGAATTGTAAGCCATTAGCTGTATCATAATCATTCCTATACACCGTCATCCCCGATGACACCCACGTATAAATATCTTCCCTGCCATCACAATTATAATCTACCAGCAACATCCATTGACCAATTGGTGGAAAAGCGCTTTCATATTGAGGGGCATAGTGATAATCTACAGAATCTGAATTCCCATTATTGATAAAAGTAAGCACCTTGGCATATATTTGTCGTTCGCAAACCACAAGATCCTTAATGCCATCTCCGTTCAGATCAATGGCCGAAAATTGAGCACTGTTCAATCCTCCAGCCCAGGGGTTTTCAAAAGAGCTCACTGAATCCTTATTAACGGGTATTCCATCGTATCGCTGTAATGAAAGCTGCCCGAAAGCAGTGGTACCCATGAAAAGCAATATGTACGTTATCAATTTCCGCATTAGTGCCTTATGGATACAAAATATGGATCGACGGAGAGTTCAGCCTTATAGCCGTCCACCAGTTCTAACGTGTTCATATCTATGATAGTTACGTAACCATTTCTGCCACCGCATTCCGTCGTGTGATGAGGGGCGGGACCGCTAAGGTTGGCATTTCTGTTTATTACATAAACCTGCATTTTGTTATCGTCGGCTGCTATTCCATGGGGCTGATATCCAGTGTATATACTCTTGACATGCGTAAATGTCTTGTAATTGAGTACTGACACTGAGCCAATGGTACCCGGAAAAGTAATATCATCTTCCATACAGCTAACATAAGCATAGTCATAAACAGATGAAAAGGTGATTTCCTGCGGGAACTTACCCACGGGAATTACCGCAATCAAACTGTCGTTGGCGGGATCAAATACCCTTACCTCATTGCTCTTCTGACAAGTAACAAAGTAATTGGCATTATCCGGTGAAAAGCAAATTTCATGGGGATCGTACAGAGATGTCCCGTTCGCTGTTTCTCCTGTGGCAACAACAATTTTTTCAAATACCGGAGCATTTATATTGGTAACATCAATTTTGTTAATGTAATTGCCGAATTGCGAAGTGATATACAATGTATTTCCTGAAGAGTCCATAGCGCTTCCATGGGGAAATTCCAGCAATCCAAATCCCTGGTATGTTTCTTCCAATGTCATGGTCTCCAAATTTACCACAGCCACAGAACCATCTGCCGCCAGGTTCACTACGAACGCGTACTTGGAATTTGGAGAAATCGCAAGTGTATTCCAACTCCCACTACCGATGACCACATTCCCCTTTAGCGCATCATCTGACGTGTTATAAACCTGAAGAACGTCGCCTATATAAAAGCACACAGCCCAGATATTTCCATCCGGGGATACCTCAACCATATGCGGTGATTCGATACTGGCATAGGCGCCAACATCAATGTATCGCATGGCCAGGCTCGTTTGCTGATCAAATACAGCCACCAAGTCGCAACCTTGATTGGTTACATACCATTTCTTGCGTTGGGTATCATCAGAAAACTTAACAAAGCCTTCATCATTGGGAGCTCCGCTGTTGACCCAATCTATTACAGTCAGCACTTCCTCTTTGGAAAGTACAGATCCGTTATAAGGCATCGTCGGAGTTAAGATAGGACCTAAATCCGTATAGCTATTAATAAAAAAAGTAAGAAAACTTTGATCAGAACGATATGGAATTACTGCAGAATTGTCCAACGTTCCTTCGAACAGCTTATCCCACGATGAGAGGTTAAGTCCCCCAGCTGCTATATAACTTGCAGAATTATGACAACCTGAAACGGCGCATTTCCCAATTACAATTTCGCCAATATCGGTGGGATATCCCTGATAAAATCCATCAGGAATCGCGTTGTCCCAAGTACATCCTGTACACAGAACCACTATGATTGCCAGAGTTCTTACTTGCCTCATTCTCTACTTTGAATAGACTACCTTTTTGATAACTGACATTTCTCCAATATTTACCAATACAAAATAGAGGCCGGTGCTCAAACTGCTGCAATCAAAGATAACCTGATTTCCTGCGGATGTATTCACGGGCTCCATATTCAGTTTCTGACCCTGACTATTTATCAAGTACACTCTTTTGTTCTTTAATTGAATAGCTTCAAAAGCTACTACAATCTGCCCCGCAGCATTGTCTGAAAAAACATAAATATTGTTCGCATCCAATGCTTCAGTAATTCCTACCAATTCCGAAACTGTTATATCAACGCAAAGGGCATCAGACCCGCAACTATTATTGGTTATCAAGCACACGTTATAGGTGCCGGGAGCAGTATAGGTATGCGTTGGGTTGGGGTTGCTTGAAGAATTTCCATCGCCAAATATCCAGTAATATGTATCCGTAAATTGTGTCGAATCGGAATTAAAGACAACGGTCAGTCCGTTACTGTTATACCCAAAAATAGATATTGGATACTTGCAAGATATTTGCACCAATTCGCACAGGGTATCTGTGTTGCAACTATTGCTCACCCAATGGCATACCAGATAGGTACCTGTATCTGCATAAGTGTATATAGTATCCAGCACCGATGCTGTATTTCCATCGCCAAAATCCCAGAAGAAACTGGATGCAAAGAAGGATGAATCCACAAAATCCACATCCAGATTCGTGATTTCATAAGAAAAATAGGCGGCGACGGTATCCGAAACAATTATTAATGTATCAGAGCTATCAGAGCATATAGCACTGTCCATGTACAGAGTAATTGGAATATCTACCAGGGAGTCGACAATTAAGAACGTGTCAGGAGCACTTCCATACAAAGAATCACCAAATTTCCATTGCAAGATTCCGGTACCCGCACCTGTAAAAGAGAGAAACACAGTATCACCCGGACAAGCAATTGCACTACTCACCGAAAACTGAGATTGAATTCGACATAGATTATCACAGATATCATTCTGAGTTGCAAATGTGTCAATAGATTCGATAAAGGCTGTATCCATCACTATAGCGAATACACCAGAATCGATAACGGCTTTTTCCTCAGGCAAGGTATCTTTAATTAAGGTATTGGCATCAGCTGAATAACAGGCTGTATTTCCTGTAGCACTCGTTTTCGTTAAAGTAATATCATATGCGCCACTGCCATATCCGTTCGTAGATCCAGCTATCATCAATCCTCCATCAAAAGTTGGGGTAACAGAAAAAAGAGCATTCCAATAACCAGCACCTTTCATTTTTGACCAAAGCAGCTGTCCATTTACATCCAGCTTCACAAGATAACTTCTATAGTCCCCTGTTAAAGCCCCGGAATAACCAGCAATAACAAAGCCGCTATCGGCAGTTTGAATAATATCGTTACCTACATTCTCACTTTTCACCGCTCCAAGTGCTCGGGCCCACTGTGTATTTCCCACGCTATCCACTTTGATTACGTATACATTGAGCGGTGTATGGAGTTTTAATTGCTTGTCAAAACTCTGGGTGAAGCCGCATAACACATATCCTCCATCCAAACATTTGTATATGGATCTACCCTGGTCCCACGAGATCCCTCCATATGTTTTTGACCAAAGCAAATTACCATTTGCATCAATCTTAACGAGATAAAAATCTTCATTGCCCACACCATTAGTGGACGTAGCGCCCAGGGCCAAAACTGAACCATCCGTATTGCTAACAATGGAAAAAAATATCTCATACAGCGCCCCTCCAAAGGTCTTAGACCACAGGACATTACCAGCTGAATCAGTTTTTATAATAATACCATCGCTACTTCCTGACCCATAGCTGTATGTATCGCCAGCTATATAAATACTTCCATCAGAGGACTGGGTTACCGAATTTGCACGATCAGTACCTGCCCCACCTAATGCCTTGGACCATAAAGTATTTCCATTGCTATCAGCCTTAAGAACATATATATCGTCAAATCCTGCACCATAGCTCCCCGTATACCCCGCCATTATATAACCGCCCGATAGCGAACTACACAATCCATTTCCAATATCCTGATTAAGCCCGCCGTAGGTTTTAAACCATTCCTCATTTCCATCTTTATCAGTTTTCATCAAAAAAGCATCCTGGCCTCCTGAACCCAATCCCGAAGTATATCCAGTAATTACAAAGCCACTATCTACCGTTTGCATGATTTTATGTGCTTCATCACCGAAGGTGTCCCCAAATGATTTCTGAAATGTGAGCTGACTATAAACAGAAGCAATGCACCCGAACCATGAAATAGCCAGCACAAAACATATTTTGATTATTCTGTTCATGTATGAATCAAATCAGAGGATTGACAACGATTCTTGCTAAAATGGTTACTCTGCCACTTGTACATCAATTTTTACTTCCTCCTTCTTGCCTTTTATCTCTACGGGAGTTCCACCGGTGACATCCTCTGATATGCTTCCATCGTATCCTCTGGCATACAGATAGTAATCACCTTTATTCATTTCCACGAATTCGTAATATCCGTCCGTGCTGCCAGCTGTGGTTTGATTATCGTAAACTGAGAGATTTATACCTGGAAATTCCGTTGCGTCATATTTTATATACACTTCAGCGCTGGGAATATGAACTTCATGGTGTTTCACATGACCAGCTATTTTTGCCTTGCCACCAGTACCTGGTTTGGTACAAGCACCAACTACTGAAACCAAAATAAATCCTAGTAATATTGATGCTGGTGTTTTCACATTTTAAATATTGCCTTCTCGATAATCACATGTTCATACTCCATGCACATCATTTGGAAACATCCAGTCTTATTTCAATCAGCTGATTGTCATTAGCCTCAGTAAGCACAATGGCCTTAGAGCCAAACACACTATCCGTACCATCAAACCCCGCTGAATAGAGGTAGTAATTACCCCTAAACAGACTGTCCAAGGTTACTGTTCCCACTGAGCTCACTGTATCACTACGGTCATAAACTGTTGTGTTGGCTCCAGGAAATTCTATAGCGCTGGCTTTTAAAAAAACGAGGGCATTGGTTACCGGTACAGAATTATCTTGTACTTCAATCTGAATTGAGATATTGGCGAGAGCAGGCTGGGGTTTTTCTTTTTGGCAAGATATTGCAGCAGCCGTCAGCCAAGCCAGTATAATAAAATAGAATATTCTCTTCATCGCTTTGTCTAAATCGTTTATCTAACCACGAGAATTTTTGCAGGCGTCGTACCATCAACTTCTATCAGATAATATCCAGCGGGCAACTCGCTTACATCAATGATCCGGGTTTTTCCATGACCAGATTCTTTTGTTTCCACAAAAGTACCCCTCAAATCTCGTATTTGCACTTTTTCACCAATATTTTTTACAGATTCAATGTTAACATGAAAGCTGGCGGGGTTGGGGTAAGTCTTTATTTTTACTGGCTCATCACTGTGAACTATCCCTACCGCCGGAGTAACGGTAATCAACACCAAAGCTGTATCGCACAAAGCTGGCGTAGCATTATCACAAATAGAATACACAATGGTGTCAGATCCAGAAAACCCCGCACCAGGCACATAGTGGATGCTATCGCCATTTAGCACAATGGCAAAGCCATTTAAAGGTTGTGTAACTATAGCTGTTGTTAGTGGATTCCCTGTATTGCTCACGTCATTATCCTGAACATCAATAATAACATTGCCATTTTCAACAACTGTGGCCACATCATTCGATGCACTGGTAGCCGGAGCATTTGCAGGATTTTCAATTACCAGCAAGCTGCTAACATGTGTAATATCTCCACTTGAAGTGTTATTGGAATTGGTCACATTCACCGCTGTGTAAAAGGCCAAATCTCCAGATCCTGAAGGTGGAGGTATCCAATCAAAAGTCCAGGTTCTACCATCTATACCTGAAGTCCCTGCTGTTCTATGATGGATGTACTTTCCAGCACCCGCCAGCTGTGTTGTAATTGAATTCGTTGCTATGAGCGTCCCCATCTTACCGCCAGCCAAAGTTTGCGGTGAAGCCTGGAATCCAAATTTACTTTTCCCAGGAGCCGAAATGGAAACAGAGAAAGTGTAGGTGCTGTCACTGCTATATCCTGCTAGAGGAACATTTGAGGTAATAAGGCCTGGTGTTTGCTGTGCTGTGGCAGCGTGACAAGATGTACAATTGGCTCCATCTCCTGGAGAGCCCGTTTTAGCAGTTGGCGGACCACCGGCATAGGTCAAACCGCGCTCTGCAAAACCAAAATGCAATGCAATTATCGCAGCAACAATTCCCCCTGTGATAACAATCTTTTTCATGAGTTTACAATAGATTTTTTATGTTCACCCAGTACCCGCCAATAATCATTCTTTTGTGTGTCAAAGACGTTGGTATGGCTCCTTTCATGAAGCTTTAGTTTCCCGCATGAATAATTCTCTTCGTGATTTCTGTATCATTGTATTTCACCTTCACAATATATATTCCGGCTGCATTATTCGTTAAATCCAATTGCAAGAAAGTGCCCGTTAATGTTCCCCTCCAATTATCCATCACTTTCTTCCCATTGGATGCATATATGTCAACCGTTACTTCCGTACTCTGAATTAATTTCAGATCTGTCCTTGAGAAGAATGTAGATGTTTTGCCATTCCTGGCTTTTTCCCACCGCCACGCGAAGTCTTTCCGTCATTTTATCCACAGATTGTCCCGCCACTTTAACAACCATAAGCAGTACTGATAATCCCAGGATAATAAATCGTGTTTTCATCTATTATTATGAATCGTTAAAAGTAAATAAAATCATATCCTTGTATCAGTTATTGACAGACTTCGAAATGTATCTCGGCTGATATTTCGAACAAGCAGCTTAAACATGGGTATATTGAGGAAGTTGAGCGATAATAATTACCAATCATCTAAATAGGCAGGATAAAGTTTGGAACTTAATACATTTATCTTACATTTGGCTCATCAGAAATAAAAAGAAATACTTCGGAAGCAAGTATTATTTGTTGAAATTATGGGAAGACCACCTACCAAACCAGGAAAACTTAAGGATGGCTTTTATATCGAAGTTCGAAATAAAGGATCAAAATCGGGCGTTAAAATCAGAAGAGACACCATGGAGTCCATGCTTGAGGCTGCCAAGGATTACGAAAAAACCAAGGACGTGGTAATGATGGGCGAATTCAAGAATGGAAGCCCCGTTAGCACTAAATAACATTAAGGAATTTCCCTTAGGAAAATCTAACTCATCCCTAGCACCAAGGCATTTTATCCATCGTACGCACTACCTCTTCTCTTCAATACGTTTCATGCATTGAAAATGAATTTGTTAGGTGGTGGCGTTATCCAATTGATGTCAGCTCACAGTTGAACCGGGAATATGAAGTTTGAGGATTTTGACATAGATGAAACGCTGCTTGAATCCATATCCTATATGGGATTCAATGATGCCACTCCTGTTCAGGAAAAAACCATCCCATCAATTCTTGAGGGTAAAGACCTGATCACGTGCGCTCAGACCGGAACCGGCAAGACGGCAGCATTCATGATTCCTATTTTACACAGCCTGATGAAATCTCAAGGGGAAGGGATAAAAGCGCTGGTGCTGGTACCTACGCGTGAGCTGGCCATTCAAATTGATCAGGTAATCCAGGGCTTTGCCTATTTTATGCCAGTGGAATCGCTGGCGGTTTATGGAGGCGGTAGCGGTGAGGATTGGGGTGCCCAAAAAAATGCCATTGTCAGAGGGTCAGATATTATTGTTGCTACCCCAGGTAAACTCATATCTCACCTCAATATGGGCTATGTGGATTTTAGCAAACTCGAGTATCTGGTGCTGGATGAAGCAGATCGAATGCTGGACATCGGTTTTTTAGACGATATTCTCAAAATTGTTTCACACCTACCCAAAAAACGGCAAACACTGATGTTCAGTGCTACCATGCCTTCCAATATCAAATATTTAGCGAAGGAAGTGTTAACCAATCCCATGGAAGTTACCATTTCCCTTTCCAAACCGGCGGAAGGTGTGCTCCAGGCAGCATACCTGATTTACGAGAATGACAAAGTTGCACTTACATGTAGTTTGATTGCCGACAAGCCGGAATACAAAAGCATACTTATATTTGGTTCTACAAAGAAAAAAGTAAGCGAGGTATACAGAGCGCTTAAGAAAAAAAACATGAACGTGCAGGCAATATCTTCAGATCTTCAGCAAAGTGAAAGGGAAGAAGTACTACTTGATTTTAGATCGAGGAAAACACGCGTGTTAGTGGCTACGGATGTGTTGAGCCGAGGTATTGACATCAAAGATATTAACCTCATTATCAATTTTGACGTCCCCAATGATGCAGAGGATTATGTTCACAGGATTGGCCGAACAGCCAGGGCTGAGACTACCGGTGTTGCTCTGACATTTGTTAATGAAGATGATATGTATAAACTGGCGAAAATTGAAAAGCTGATTGATAAAAAGGTTCCGAAGGTTCCACTTCCCGACGAAATCAAAAAAGGGCCGGAATGGAATCCGAAACAGATTTATAGGCCGCGAAGCGGCAGAGTTGGCGGTGGTGGAAACAGGAGGCCTCACAACAATCGGAGGAAGTAGAGCGTGGAAACACCACAATGACTATGACTATGACTATGACCGTACGATGACAATGACGATGACTTTCTATGTCAGCTAACATAATATTTGTAAAATATTCTTTGCTATGGCGCAGTCTCAAAAGTTCAATGTTGGCTTAACCGTGATGGCCGCAATGGAGCCGCAATGTTTGCAATGCAATCCTGTAAGTACCTTTAACGCCCTCTTTATAAGGTTACTGCAGAAAGAATCTTGATAATATTATGGTCAACGTCACAGAACTCTTGAATTATTAGTTGTTATTTGCAGGACGAATAAACCTCACAGATATGGCTATTGTCATTTTCATTATTGCCCACTGGTATCTTTCTCTGTTTGCTCAAACGTTCTTTCACCACAGATACGCTGCACATAAGATGTTTACAATGACAAAATTCTGGGAAAAGATCTTCTATATCTACTCATTGCTCGCGCAGGGCGCTTCATTTATGAGTCCTTACACTTACGGCGTAATGCATCGGCAACATCACGCTTTCGCCGACACAGAGAAGGACCCGCACTCACCAAAATATGAGCCGAATCTTTTTAAGATGATGTGGAAAACAAAGACTTATTACGATGATATATTTGCGGGCAGGATGACTATTGATGATAAGTTTAAAAAGGACCTTCCCTCCTGGAAGTCATTCGAAAGGTTTGGCAATCTGTGGGCTGTACGATTGTTCTGGGTAGCATTGTACACTGCGTTTTACGTTTTCTTTGCACCCTACTGGTGGGTGTTTCTATTCTTACCGCTTCATTTTGTAATAGGGCCGGCTCAAGGGGTTGTAATCAACTGGTTCGCTCATAAGATTGGATACGTAAACTTTAAAGTGACCAATACATCGAGGAATATTTGGCCCTTCGATTGGTTGATGCTTGGGGAGGGGTACCACAATAACCATCATAAGCACCTTGGAAGAGCCAATTTTGGTCATCGATGGCATGAAATTGACCCGGTCTATATCGCCATATGGATCTTTAATAAACTTGGCATCATCCGCTTAAGGACCACGAGGATAGAGACAGAAGAAGATTTCAGGCAATAAGGTTTACCCCAAAGGATTACGTTCTGCATGATGCTCTTGACTGAGCCCTTATTTGATTTTGTGAGCGGTGAACTGAATATAGATGCCATGGGTGTAGCATTAAAGGTGGTTTATACCTCGGATAACGAGCAGCTCAATATGGAAGTTATTATGAAAGGCGCAGAACCCAGACTACAAACAACAGAAATGCCGTCTGGAGCCATTGGATCTGGCCATCAATAGATTAAACGAGGCCCAAACTGTGCATTAATTAAACGCAGAAGTATTACCCTTGGTACAGCTTACAAAATACCATTCCGGAATACAAATTCAGATGCTAGGCTGGCATACCTTGTGGGCTTTCAAAAAAAGATTGATAATACCAGGAGAGCGTATTTCAAAGATATATTATGCACCAGACACCAAATTACGTTGGTGGATGGGATGGAAATTGCTGGGGACACATGTGCCTGGATTCATAGTAGCGGGAACTTATTACGGAAGTGGGAAGAAATATTTTTGGGATGTGGTAAATGCTGAAAACACTATAGTAATTGAGCTTAACAATTACAATTATGATGAAATACATGTGGAAGTACAAAATCCGGGAAAAACCGTTAGACTTGTTGAAGATCAAATAAAATAGAACGCAGGTCACGCTGCTTGTGCGGATAATCACCGATTATTACTGCATCTATCAGTGCAAATCTGCCAAATTCTGGTCATCTGCGTTCCATTCAAGAAGATAAACATTGAAAACATTATGATAAAATTGCTCTTAACTCGAACGCAAATCATATTAATATTGCTACTCGCGGCAAATTCGGTAATGGCTCAATTAACCGTGGATTCAAGTATTAGCAGGATAGCATTTGGTTCTTGCAGCCATGAGAACAAGCCTCAACCGATTCTCGACCTGGTAGCAGGATACAATCCCGATATTTTCATATATCTGGGGGACAATATATATGGTGACACCCGGAATATGGCTAAGCTCCAGAAGAAGTATGATAAGCTGGCCGCAAAGCCTGAATTTCAAGAGCTCAACAAAGTCTGCACTGTACTCGCTACCTGGGATGATCATGATTATGGAGAAAATGATGCGGGCAGGCATTACCCTTTCAAAGTAGAATCCAAGGAGATTTTTCTGAAATTCTGGAATGAACCAGAGGACTCGGACCGCCGTAAGCACAATGGAATTTATCATTCTGTAATGCTTGGAACAGAGGGAAAGAGGGTTCAAATAATACTGCTGGACACGAGGACCTTTCGTGACAACCTGGTGAAAACCAAAGGTGAAATCATTTTCATGAATGATTATCAGCCCAATCAGCATGTGGACTCAACATTTTTAGGAAGAGAACAATGGGAATGGTTGGAGGAACAATTGAAGGCACCTGCAGAATTGAGAATAATAGCATCGAGCACCCAATTTTCACATGAATACAATGGCTGGGAATCATGGACCAATGTTCCCCATGAACAAAAGAGAATGACCGATCTCATCAAATCAACCGAAGCGAATGGTGTATTATTTATTTCCGGAGACGTTCATTGGGGTGAGATCTCCAAACTGGGTGTAGATGGTCAATACCCGATATACGATGTTACATCCAGCGGCATCACTCAAACATGGGATAAAATTGAACCCAACAAAAACAGGATAGGAGAAGCCATTGCACAGAATAACTACGGTATCATTGAAATCGACTGGTCAATGAAAATTCCGGAATTAGACCTGAAGTTATTCGATCTTGAAAATAAACTGAGAAGCAGTGTTCATCTATCCCTAACAGACCTCTCCTTTTGATGAGGGCAGCTCTCAACTATTTCTCATCTGATATTCGTTGCTGGATTATTCTGTTTTTCGTAATCCGACTTTACGGTATTACGGATCCACCATTGGAAGCGGCACATAACTGGCGGCAAGCCTGCGGATGCATGGTCGCACGAAACTTTTTAGAAGTAGATGCCAATATATTCTATCCCCGGGTGGACATGGCTGGAGAAAAGACCGGAATAACAGGAACTGAGTTCCCAGCTTTAAATTATATGATCTATCTGGTGTCAAAGGTCTTTGGATATACACATTGGTATGGCCGCTTGATCAATCTGATCGCATCTTCCATTGGCACTTATTTCTTTTTTCTTCTTGTCAAAAAATACTTTAATCCAAAAGCTGCACTTTATTCGACAATAGTACTTCTGTCCTCCATATGGTTTGCTTATTCGCATAAAACAATGCCAGACACATTTAGTGTTTCCATTGCATTGGTGAGTCTGTATAGTGGGATGCTTTATCTTGAACGTCACCAATTCAAATGGCTTGTGGTATTTTTCCTGACAGGAGCCCTCGCATTATTGAGCAAAATACCCTCAGCTGTAATTCTGAGCGCATTTCTTATCCCAGCCTTTGACGGAATTTATCAATCCCGTTCTAAGGTGTTGTTCGCATTTACTGCTGTGCTGGTATTATCTATAGCGGGAACCTGGTACTTTCACTGGGTACCTTACCTGGTAGAAAAATATGGATACTGGCATTATTTCATGGGTACAGATTTGAGAGAAGGCGCTCGGGCATTGCTCGCCAATCCATTTAACACTACCGAGAAGATCTTTTTTGATGCGGTGAAATTCGTAGGATTTGCCGTATTTCTCTACGGTATGTATGCGATAATTAGAGCTTCAGATAAGCTGTTGATTTACATATCGGTTGTTACCGTTGTTATCTTTGCATTGTTCATGGTAAAAGCGGGTTTTAACTTTACAGTACACAGCTATTATGTAATCCCGCTGGTTCCGTTTATGGCCCTGATCATTGGCTGGACCATTTCCAATTTACGAAGTAAAACACTACAAATTCTTCTTTTGCTTGCTATCTCAGCAGAAGGCATTGGAAATCATCAACATGATTTTAGGATAAAGGAAACGGAGTTGTACAAAATGGATTTAGAGTCAATCGCGGATAGCATTTCCAATCGCGATGATCTGATTGCCATAAATGCGGGCAGTAATCCACAGCAGATGTACCTGGCTCACCGCAAGGGGTGGATCATGAGCAATGAAGATTTTCAGAATGGAGAAACAATCGATAAAATCAGAGAGAAAGGATGTGTATTTCTCTTTATCAACTTAACAGAGCCGTCAGTGGTTGACTACGAGCTTCCTTTTAATATCGTGTATGAAGACGAGCACTATCGAATTCTGAATATTGAGGTTCAATAAGTGCTTGCTGGTATTATCCAACCAAATGCATCCAGTCATAGGTATCCGCTGATTTTCCAACACGAATATCTGTGAGCATTTTTAACAATACCGAAGAGATACTGTTAGCATCAACTGAAGGTAAGTAAAAATCTATACCTTCGTATGATATCAGATCAATTGGAGCAATTGTCGCGGCAGTACCGGCGCCAAATGCCTCTTTTAACTCGCCAGTTTTACAACCATCGATTATTTCTTCTACCAAGATCTTTCTCTCCTCAACCTCAATGTCCAACTCTTTAGCCAGTGTTAGAACGCTATCCCTGGTGATTCCCGAAAGAATTGTATTTTTCTCAAGAGACGGGGTAACCAGCTTATTGCCCAGCACGAATATTACGTTCATCGTACCTGATTCTTCTATATATTTGTGATCCTTGGCATCAGTCCACAACAGCTGATCAAATCCTTTCTCCTGTGCCAACTTAGCTGGATATAAGGCAGCACCGTAATTACCAGCTGCTTTTACGGATCCAACGCCGCCTTCAGCTGCCCTGGAGTAATGTTCCTCAATCACTACCTTAACTGGATGTGGGTAGTAAGGCCCTACAGGGCAAGTGAGAATAACAAACTTAAACTGATCCGCAGTTTTAACTTTTATTTCCGCAGTTGTTGCGAACATGACAGGCCGTATGTACAATGAGCAACCCTGTTGTGAAGGCACCCACTCTGAATCCATTGAGAGCATTTGAGTAAGTCCGTCCATAAAAAGTGATTCTGGAATCTGAGCCATGCACATTCTTTCCGCCGACTTATTCATCCTTTTAATATTGTCAAAGGGCCTGAAAATTCTAACTCTGCCGTCAGCGCCTTTATAGGCTTTCATACCTTCAAATATGGCCTGACCATAATGCAGTGCCGAGATTGCAGGGCTCATCTCCAAATTGCCATAGGGCATAATTGTAGGCTGCATCCACTCATTCTCAAGGAAATCAACCACAAACATGTGGTCTGAAAATATTTTTCCAAAGGGAATGTTATCAAAATCCACATCATCCACTCGCGAAAATGCAGCTTTAATTACTTCAATTTCCATTCTCCTTAGTTCTGGTGCTCTTTCAGTCATTTCCATGCTGCTTTTGTCGTTAAAATACCCTTTTCAGCGTATGATTTCGCCTAAATATACGAAAATATCTTAAGTTAGTTATCTATTTTAGACGAATATCATTTTAAAGACCGCTGTTCACCCAATATTTAATTTTAAACCATCATTAATATTGTTAGAATTTGGTTGATTGGAAATTTTTGCTAGATAAAGACATTTGTATAAAAAATCAGAAGATTTATCACCTGTAAATACTCGGCCTGTTCTTGTTCCTCCATGGGCAGCAGGTGCGAGACCCACAATTAGCATTTCACCATTAATGTCGCCAAAACCAGTAATTGGTTTGGCCCAATAATTTTCATGAATGAATTGTTTTCTTTTTTTTAATGAAATTACTTTCTGAAACTTAATTAATCTTGGGCATTTACGACATTTAACAATTTCGTTATTTAGTTTTTGCAAATTTAAATTC
>DTRI01000035.1 GCA_012966015.1 Flavobacteriales bacterium
GGATAGTTCAAATGCAGAACCGGCTGCTCCTGAAATTGTTCCGGAAACAGATGTTCCCATTACAACCGAGGACCCTGCTCCTGCCGGGTCTGAGGTAGTCCCTCCTGCAGAAGAAGCACCAGCAGAAGAAGCACCAGCAGAAGAACCAGCTGCAGAGGAAGCACCAGAAGAAGCCACACCTGCAGCTGAAGAAAAACCCAAGAAAGAAAAAGCCCCTAAGGAAGAAAAGGTTAAAAAAGAAAAAGCTCCCAAAGAGGAAAAAGTAAAGAAGGAGAAAGCGCCTAAGGAAGAGAAGGCCAAGAAGGAGAAAAAGAAAAAAGCTCCAAAGGAAGCCAAAGCCAAAAAAGACAAGCCTGATGTGGATAACGGTTCCAAGGAGAAACAATTCAATAAGATGGACAAGGTATTTTTGGGAATCGGTGCCGCGTTTATCAGTGTTACAATTGTCATATATCCCTGGGGCACGTATTAATTTACCTCAACGTTCGGCCGAGCTCACACGGAGGCCTCACGCTGACACCCAAACAGTCTTCGCGTTCACAAACTCCCGAATGCCCAGCTGTGATAGCTCACGGCCGTATCCAGATCTTTTAATTCCTCCAAAGGGTAGTCGTGGATCGGACTTTACCATTCCGTTGATGAAGACGGCACCCGCCTGAATTTGAGTGGCGAGCTTTTCTGCCCTGTCTAAGTTACCTGTCCATAAGGATGCACCGAGCCCGTACTGCGTATTGTTGGCTAACGCGATAGCTTCATTTTCATCTTTTGCGCTTATGCTCGATGCAACTGGCCCGAATACCTCCTCTGTGAAAACGGGCATCTCCTGATTGATATCTGTAAGCACTGTGGGACAATAAAAAAATCCGTTCCCCTCTACCCTATTTCCACCTATTAACACTGTTGCACCTAAATCTACGGTTCGTGATACCTGATCTTCCAATTTTTCCAATAAATCCATTCTTGCCATGGGTCCTACCTGGGTGTCAGGCTGCATTGGATCTCCCACCACAAGAGCCTTTATGCGGGCAACAACCAGCTCCACAAAAGGCCCATAAACCTCCTCAACAACAATAAATCTCTTGGCAGCAATACAACTCTGGCCCGCGTTCAGCATTCTGGAGAAAACTGCTGCTTCTGCTGCTGTTTCCAGGTCCGCATCTTTCAATACGATGAAAGGATCGCTTCCGCCGAGTTCCAGTACCAGCTTTTTGACATTTTTACCCGCAACGGATGCTACCTCTGCTCCGGCTCGCTCGCTGCCCGTCAGGGTAACGGCCATTACATGCTCGTGCTCGATTATAGCTTTTACCTGGTCCACACCCACTAGAAGCGTTGTAAAGCCTCCTAATGCTAGCCCCGCCTCAGTAAAGATCTCCTCGATGGCCAAAGCACATTGCGGGACATTCGGTGAGTGCTTGAGCAAACACACGTTGCCAGCAGCCAGTGCCGGGGCGGCAAATCTAAAAACCTGCCAAAAGGGGAAATTCCAGGGCATTATTGCCAAAATGATTCCTAATGGCTCATAGCTCACATAGCTATTGGTTGCATCCGAATCAATCTGTTCATTGGCTAAGAATTGCTCTGCGTTTTTTGCATAGTAGTCGCAAACCCTGGCGCATTTCTCAATTTCAGCCAGTGCTTCTGTTATGGGCTTGCCCATCTCAGTGGTTATGAGTCGGGCCAGCTCATCTTTCTGTTTTAAAAGCAGCTGGGAAGCATTGCTAAGGATATCGCACCTGGAAGCAATTGATGTTTCTCTGAATTCAGAAAAAAATTGATGTGCAGCATCGATCTTAGCTTGGACCTCTTCAGCGGATTCTTCGGGAAAGCTCTTTTCTAAGGTTTCTGTAAAGGGATTGAACGTCTCAATGTTCATCTCTGCTAGCTTGGATCGGCCATGCTATCGAGTTTACCCGTCATCTCTTCCTTGACCTTCTTATAGGCTTCCAGATAGCTTTTGTCAACGGGAAGTGATGGAGGCACACTTACCCTAAGCGCGTCAACCTGTGCTCCATTTTTCCAAAACCTATAACATACATGGGGCCCGGTGGCAAGACCGGTACTTCCAACGTAACCAATCACATCGCCCTGGCGAACTCGTGCTCCTTTTCTAATTCCGGATTTAATCTTGCTCATGTGCAGGTACTGCGTAGAATAGACGCTGTTGTGTTTCACCTTCACATAGTTTCCATTGCCCCTGGAATATCCCGATTTTGTGATTACCCCGTCCCCCGTTGTCATAATGGGCGTTCCCTTGGGTGCGGCATAATCCGTACCTAAGTGTGGCTTGTATCGTTTCTGTACAGGATGATATCTTCTTCTGGAGAACTTTGAGGAAATTCTCGAATATTTTAATGGCGCCTTCAAAAATGCCCTGCGCAAGCTCTTGGCGTTCTCGTCAAAATAGTCGGCTGCGTCGCCCTGCTCAAAATAAATGGCATAAAAATCTTCTCCGTAATGGTTGAAGTAGGCCGCGATTACTTTTCCCATCCCAATTTTTTTATCGTCTACATACTTCTCTTCGTAAATAACCTTGAAATTATCGCCCTTCTGTATCCTGTAAAAATCGATGGCCCAGGCGTAAATCTCAGACAGCTCCATGGGCAAGGTAAAATCGATATCATTGTCGACAATTGTTTGCCAAAGCGAGGAATTGATCACACCTGAAGCAACTCTTATGCGTACCTCCACTTCCTTTCGCTCTCTGTAAATATTAAGTGAATCACCCAAATTGTACACAACATAATTAGCCGCATCGATCTCATAGATAAAGCTCTCCACCTTCTGCAGCGAGTCGTCGGTATAGAATACCAGGTAATTTTTCCCTGTTACCAATTTCCGCACGTCAAAAATATCTTTGGATTTCTTGGCAATCCGGTCTATTTCAGCATACGAAACATTGAACTTCAACAAAATCTCTGACAGGTTTTGATTGACTTTAACAGTGCCAAAATAGATCAGCAATGAATCTCGTACAACACCATTGGCTATATAATAATTTTGTGGAACAGTATCTATTTCTACATACGTCGTATCCTCCAAGGCTGTTTCAGCAATTACTTGTGTCTCATTCTCGCTCATGTAGCCCATGAGAATAAATGCAAAAATTGAAAGGAACAGCCCCGCGTATACCCTTATGTTCTGGTTCTTAAAGTTCAATACGAAGCATTATGAATTTGTGACATTTTTTACCCAGGCTTTTCCCCATTGTTCAATCTCATCATCAGACCATAAATCCGGAAAGAATATGCGTTTCTGAAATTTGGGAGGCAGATATTTTTGCCAGTTCGTACCACCCGTAGCCAAAATGTCTTTCGATTCCAATTGAAGATATCGTACTGCAGACTTGTAATGAACCAATGGCCAATTTACATTTACATTCACATCGAACCACTTAAGCTGCGCCTGCAATTTTTCATCTGATTGATCACCAGCGCTAAGGCCCTTGTACTTAGCCCATACATTCTTCCCGATGTATTCTTCTCCCAGCTTCATAAGCTCATCAGAATATTTTTTTTCAAATTGCCGCAAAGTGAGCGTCTTTTTTCCTGAAGAGAGTTCCATTGCTCCTAACTTCCAGTAGATCTCCTCATACATCTCTTCAATAGAAGGGTTATCCTCTTTCTCAAATTTTTCCCTTTTTGATTTGTCGACCAGGCGTATGAAGTTAGTAGCACATATTTCAATCTTTCGGTATTGCACTGACTGAAAACCACTTGCGGGCAGCAACGCCATTCGAAATCTCAGAAATTGCTCCTTCTCCATCCCATCTACCATAATGTCAAAGGACTGGGTAAGGCTTTCAAAATAACGGTTTATCCTGCTTAAACATTGAATAAAATAATCCTTATCGAGTGACTTTTTCCAGCCTTTGTCCTCTCCGCTTGGCAATATCTCTCTGCCATTGTGTGCAATTTGAATTTGCTCGTGCAAAATCATTTTAAAATAAAGCTCTGTAATCTGGTGATACATGATGAAAACCATTTCATCCGGAAAATCCGTACTTGGCTTTTGCAGGGTAAGCAGGGTGTCGACATTTATGTAGTTCCAATAATTGGTGCTATCTGTATAGAGCAGCCCATCGAGATAGGATACCATATCCTGCCCCATTGACTCGTACTTGGCTTCGAGCCTTTTGAGTCTTTCGCTTATTTCCGGATTGAGGTCCATTTAGTGTGTTGAATAGGCGTACAATATAGTTGAAAAAACAACTGCACGATCTTGTAAATAGGTGAATATTGTTAACGGGGAAATGTTAATTGAGATTGGGCTAAGTGAATACTGCTTAGTTTGTCATTCTGAGAATACCGAAAATTCTTTAGTTCCTAAGAAACTAAATTATTCACTACGCCTGCAGGCAGGCAGGTTCAGCATTACAATTATGGGCTATTTCAACTCCGCCAACGGATTGGCAAGGCCAGCATAACTTTTGAGATCCATTTGCGCTGAACCAACAAATAATTTGGCCTCAACGCGGATGGGTATGTGATTGTCATCATTGGAAATCCAAACGGTGAGATCATTTTCAACATCAAAAACACGTCCCTCCTGCACAACAGGATGAAAGGTCATGCACCTGAATTTACCGAGGCGCGTTTTGATATTTTCCAATCCCACGTATCGTATTCTCAATGGAAAGATTTCATCATCCACAAATGTGTTAACCATGACCTCATCACCAACTTGAATGTTTGAGTAATCCAGGTTCCGTGCGTAGTAAAATGCCGAGAGCATGTCCTGAATACCTTCAGGAACATCCATAATCTTTCCATCGCTGTTGATCTTATTGTTCACATGGTCAAACTCCTGATCCTGATTAATAATATATCCACCTTCATTTACCCTTCTAACAAACTTTAACGGTACGAGTGCTTCTTCATCTATATAAGTTTCATATCGATCCTTTACTTTGTAGAATACGCTAAAGGCCCTTACCGTCTTGCCTGTACCTACTACATGATAAACATCCCTGCTACCAATCTTTTTGCTTTCCTTTTTCACCTCCAGTACCGCTTCACCTGCTTCAATCCATCCCCAGTGCACCCTAAACTTCAATACTTCACCTTTTACAAATGCCGTATTGGAGACCTTTTTATACTCGGAAAATATTTTGCGAACCCGACTATTGGCAAAGGATGACTCATACATATTATTGAGAATCAATAATCCCAGCACAAAAATTAAAGCGATTCCTTTTTTCATGGTGGTAACTAGTTACAAGAAGCGTTCCAAAATCAAATCAACGAATTGTGAATTAATACGAATTTACGAATAGGTGCGGTAATTTATCTTCCTGCTCTTATTCGTATATTCGTACGCCGACGTGTGAACACGGAGGAGATTCGTAATTCGTTAACTACAAGTTGTAGCTTTGTGCCATGCGTCGCCCATCCATTCTCGGAAGGTTCTTTATCTGGAAAGTTAAGAACACCGATCATAAATATTTTCTGCTTGTTTTAAGTGTTATTATCGGCTTGTTATCCGGCCTGGCAGCAGTAACGCTCAAAACCACTGTACACTATATTGGGGTTTTCTTTACGAAGAGCAAAGTATTCGATATTCAAGAAGAGAACTATTACTACCTGGCGTACCCACTAATAGGCATTCTTATTACTGTTTGGTATGTAAGAACTTTCATCAAACAGGATATTGGTCACGGAATATCCAGAATTCTTTACGCAATTTCTAAAAAGAGTGCCATCATGAAATCTCACAATATGTATTCATCTATCATCTCCTGTACATTCACGGGCGGATTTGGTGGGTCTGTGGGTATGGAGGCACCGATTGTATCGACAGGCGCTGCCATAGGTTCAAATATTGGCCAGCTTTTCAGGATGAACTATAAAGCCACAGCTTTGCTGGTAGCTTGTGGCGCTACCGGAGCCATGGCAGGTATTTTCAACGCTCCTATTGCAGCACTGATCTTCTCGCTAGAGGTTTTAATGCTCGATCTAACGCTCACCTCTATTATCCCGCTGTTAATGGCGTCGGTAACCGGAGCCCTCATGGCCAACCTATTGTTAGGCGATCAGATCATGTTCTATTTTACTTTGAAGGACGCTTTTAACATTTACCACCTGCCCTACTATATCGCACTGGGAGTTATAGCCGGAATCATTTCTGTGTATTTTACGCGGGTAAACATGTCAGTCGAAGCACACCTGGAAAAAATTCTCAATCCCTATAAAAGATTGCTGATCGGAGGGGTGATCCTGGGGATGCTAATCTTCATTTTTCCGCCTCTTTACGGTGAGGGATATATTGCCATGAAGGCAATTCTAAGTGGTACTGCAGATAGCTTGTTGAACAACAGCTTGTTTTATTCCATGAGAGACAACAGCTGGTTTCTCATATTGTTCCTGGTCTTTGTTCTATTGTTTAAAGTAATTGCAACGGCCATTACAACTGGAACGGGAGGTATCGGCGGAATATTTGCACCTACCTTGTTTATGGGCGGAATCACCGGTTTTGTCTTCGCCAAAGTTTTGAATTCCTTTAATTTTGTGACGGTATCTGAAAGCAACTTTGCACTGGTGGGCATGGCCGGTTTGATTGCCGGCGTAATTCACGCTCCGCTAACCGCAATATTTCTCATTGCAGAAATAACCAATGGCTATGACCTTTTTATTCCGTTGATGGTTACTTCTGCCATCTCCTATTTGACCATTATGTTTTTCGAACCTCATTCCATTTATACCAAGAGATTGGCCAAGCGGGGGGAGCTGCTTACACATCACAAGGATAAGGCGGTGCTGTCTCAGCTTAGATTGGAAACTCTCATCGAAAAGGATGCTACCACTATTAAGGAGGATGCAACCTTGGGAGATTTGGTAAAAGTTATCGCAAATTCTAAGAGAAACATTATAGCCGTATTGGATGAAAACCAGATGCTGCTGGGTATCGTTCCCTTAGACAGTATCAGGAAAATCATGTTCAATCAAGAGATGTACGATGTTACAGAGGTTGGCAGCCTAATGGTGTTGCCTCCTACATATGTTTACTCAACAGAACCCATGGAAGAGGTGCTTAAAAAGTTTGAAGACTCAGGAGAATGGAGCTTGCCGGTAATTGATGACGGGCAGTACAAGGGATTTGTCCTAAAAAACCGGTTGTTCTCCGCTTACCGGCAAAAAATGATTGAGTTTTCGGAAGATTGAGAAAATCCTACTTATTTTATCAGTTGATAGGTACCAGGGCGATATTCAACTCCAGCGCTTCCTGATATGATTGGCCGAGGTTGTGCATGTCTTCATCATCTTCCTCATATTTCCAAATGACTTTCACGGAGTTCCCTTTTTGGGCGAACGCTTCAAACTTTTGCAGAATATCAAGCACATAACGGGTAGAAGAACTGTTACAATACTCCAGGTTAAGATCAACATTAGTCATCTCATGATTTTCCGCCAAATATTCTTCAATCCAATCTAATAGGGGTTCGTAAAACTCACCTGTTCTTTCAGGAATTGACTTTCCCTCCAGCTCGAGTAAACCTGCATGGGCATCAAATGATACGCTAGGACTTTTAAATGTGCCCTCAATCTCCAAATTATCCATACTTCCAAATTAATCTTAAGAGGTTCTATAGCGTTGTTCTAAAGATAACGTGCGTTCAGTTCGGGTTAAAGATAATACTTTTAGCAAATACGAATTGAAAGCATCGAACGCCTAAATTAACGTGAGTTTGGGATGG
The DNA here is from genome assembly GCA_012966015.1 of Flavobacteriales bacterium. GTDB lineage: Bacteria > Bacteroidota > Bacteroidia > NORP154 > NORP154 > NORP154. The sequence goes on from DTRI01000035.1 coordinate 7,694, forward strand.
GCAATCGCTGATTTATAGAGGGGCAAGGCCTGAATGGAACGTAGCTGACGCGGATTTAACAGATTTTCGCAGATAAGCACGATCAAAACCCGCGGAAATCCACACGATCTGTGTCATCCGGGTTCAATACTATTATGGGTTGTTTGGTGAACACAAAATTCTCGTCAGCTACTTACCCCGGACTCCGGTTAAATTACAACATTCACGATGCGCTGAGGAACAACGATGACGCGTTTGGGTGGACTACCATCCAACCATTTTTTACTAATGTCGTGTTCCAGCACTTCACTTTCTATTTCCGCTGTGGAGAGCTCCACTGAGAGCTCGATTTTGAATCGAACTTTTCCGTTAAACGAGACAGGATATACATAGGTATCCTGTTGCAAATACTCTTCATCATAGCCTGGATAAGCGGCAAAGCTTATGCTCTCTTTATTTCCCAACTTTTCCCAAATTTCTTCCGCAATATGTGGCGCAAACGGAGAAACAATAATCGCCAGATCAGAAAGTATTGATTTACTGTTACAATTAGATTGTGATAGCTCGTTCACACAGATCATAAAAGCGCTTACAGAGGTGTTGAACGACAAGTTTTCAATATCAGACTGTACTTTTTTTATGGTTTTATGAAGGGTGGTTAAATCCAATTGATGGGGTTCAGAATCCTCAACTCCATCGTAAAGTTTCCAAAGCTTATTCAGAAATTTGAAAACACCTTCAATTCCGTGGGTATCCCAGGGTTTTGCGTCTTGCAATGGACCCAAAAACATTTCGTACATCCTCAAAGTATCCGCCCCATACTTTACGACCAAGTCATCAGGATTAATCACATTCCCCTTGGATTTGCTCATCTTCTCTCCACCAGGACCTAAAATCATACCTTGATTTACCAATTTCTTCATGGGCTCATCAAAGGGTACAATGTTAAGGTCGTGCAGAAATTTTGTCCAAAACCTTACGTACAACAAGTGACCTGTTGCGTGTTCCGCTCCTCCTATGTAGAGGTCGACATTCTGCCAATAATCAATTGCTTCCTTTGAAGCCAATGCATCTGTATTCCCGGGATCCATGTATCTCAGGTAGTACCAGCTGCTACCTGCCCAGCCAGGCATGGTATTCAAATCCAATGGATGGCCATCTTCAGAATTCCAGCTCTTGGCTCTACCCAAAGGAGCATCTCCGGTTTCTGTGGGTAGATACTTATCCACTTCTGGCAGTTCCAGAGGCAACTCATTTTCCTCTAGCACGTAGGGCATGCCATCCTTATAATAAATAGGAAAGGGTTCACCCCAATATCGCTGTCGGCTAAAAACCGAATCCCTGAGCTTGTAGTTCGTTCGGGCTTCGCCGGTATTGTCTTTTTCAAGTCTGTCAATCATCGTATTGATGGCGTCAGGTATTTTGAGTCCATCTAAAAAATCAGAATTGATCATCACCCCATCCTTATCTTCATTGGCGCCTTTACTGGGGTCGCTGTTGGAAACCACCGGCACAATGGGGATGTCAAAGTGAGTTGCAAATTCCCAGTCCCGCTGATCGCCTGAAGGTACAGCCATTATGGCACCGGTTCCATAACCTAAGAGTACGTAGTCAGATATCCAAATGGGAATTTTCTCTGATGAAAAAGGATGAATCGCCCACGCTCCTGTGAACTCCCCGCTCACCTGTTTTACGTCTGCCATTCTCTCTCGCTCTGAGCGCTTTTTGGTTTGTTCTACATAGTCATCAACCGCTTCTTTTCTATCCTCTGTGCATATTTGTTCAACCAAATCATGCTCTGGTGCCAGCACCATAAACGTGGCACCAAAAACAGTATCGGGGCGCGTGGTAAACACTTTTATTTTTTCATCGCTTCCATCCACAGAAAATAACATAGAAGCACCTTTCGATTTACCGATCCAGTTTTTCTGCATTTCCTTGAGCGCCTCAGACCACTCTATCTTGTCTAATCCAGAGAGCAATCTATCTGAATATGCCGTGATTCTCAATAACCATTGCTTCATCATTCTTCGCTCAACCGGAAAGCCCCCTCTCTCAGACAATCCATCTTTTACCTCTTCATTGGCCAACACCGTGCCCAACTCCGGGCACCAGTTGACGTATGCTTCTGATAGATAGGCGAGCCTATAATTCGATAAAGCCTCCTGTTTCTCATGTTCACTTTTAGCAATCCATTCTGCAGCAGTAAATTCCATGACTTCCGATGTATGTGCATCTATACCTGCGGTCCCAGATTTTGATAACGCTTCTATCAACGCATCAATTGGTTCTGCCTTGTCCGTTTTCTTATTGTACCACGATTTGAAGAGCTGCATGAAAATCCATTGCGTCCACTTGTAATATCCAGGTTCACACGTTCTCACTTCTCGCTCCCAATCAAATGAGAATCCCAACAGCTCGAGCTGCGTTCGATAGCGTTCGATATTATCCTCCGTGGTGATAGCGGGATGTTGGCCCGTTTGTATCGCATACTGTTCAGCAGGCAACCCAAAAGCGTCATAGCCCATGGGATGGAGTACATTAAATCCTCTAAGCCTTTTGTAACGTGTGTAAATATCGGATGCTATATAGCCCAGTGGATGGCCAACATGAAGCCCTTGCCCTGATGGATAGGGAAACATATCCAACACATAGAACTTGGGCTTACTCGATTTGTTATCGGCGCGAAAAGTGTTGTTAGCAGCCCAGTACTTCCTCCACTTCTTTTCTATCTCAACAAAATCGTATCTCATCTGTTGCTTCATTCGGCATCCTTAGCTGACGTTTATCAGATAAGAATTGAGTCGCAAATTTATGAAATTCAAATTAGCTTAAACCTAATTTTATTAATTTCGTTCTCTTAGAATCTGCCAAGCTGCAACAAATGTCCAAACAGGAAAAGATAGTTCGCCGAAAATTATATGCCTCCTCGATCTCGACTGTGGTGAGCATTTCGCTGGTGTTATTCATGCTTGGGCTGGTAGGGCTGGTTGTGCTTACTTCAGAGAAATTATCGGTTATGGTAAAGGAAAATATTGGCTTCTCCGTTTACCTCAAAGACAAAACCAAGGAGGTAGACATCATACAAATCCAAAAAACGCTGGATGCTGCTATCTACACAAAATCAACAAATTATGTGAGCAAAGAAGAGGCGATAAAAATATTGCAAGAAGATTTAGATCCGGAGGAGGACTTCATAAGTTTTTTAGATGGGCACAACCCTTTACCCGCTTCTATAGACGTGGTGCTCAATTCAAACTATGCTCACCGGGACAGCATATCCAACATAGAGGTAGCTCTGTTAAAAAGCGAGTTTATCCGCGAAGTTGTTTATTCCAAAACCTTGGTAGACCTTGTCAATGAAAACATAAAGCAGATCAGCTTCTTTATCCTTGGATTTAGCACATTGCTCTTTTTAATTGCAATTGCACTTATCAATAATACAATAAGGCTCACATTGTACTCGAAAAGATTTTTAATCAAAACAATGCAATTAGTTGGGGCAACGAAGCGTTTCATCCGCAAACCGTTCATCGTTACGGGTATTTTACACGGCGTTTTTGCTGCCATAATTGCAATCGCCCTTTTAAATGGAATGTTGTATTTGGCACAACGAGAAATGAATGAACTAATCGAATTACAAGACGTAACGATGATCGCCTACCTGTTTGGAGGAATTTTGGTTACTGGCGTATTGCTTTCATGGATTTCAACTTATCTGGCCTTGAGGAAGTATTTGCGTATTAAAACAGATGAACTTTATTACTAAAACAATCAATTATGGACAATAAACTAAAGCAACCTTCTGCGTTTGTATTTGAAAAACAGGGATACATCATTCTACTAATTGGCATCGCATTTATCATTGTCGGTTTTGCGTTGATGTCAGGTGGGGGATCAGATGATCCAAAGGTATTCAACCCTGAAATTTTCAGCTTTCGCAGAATTACGTTGGCACCAATTGTGGTGATGATTGGTTTTGGCATTGAGATATACGCCATCATGAGAAAACCAAAGAATTGAGTACACCTAACATTATTCTTATTTCTTAATGTCTTACCTGGAAGCGCTAATCCTTGGGATTATTCAAGGTTTAACCGAGTTTTTGCCTGTAAGCAGCAGTGGCCATCTGGAGCTTGCCAAGGCCATAATGGGCGTTGAAATCGAAGAAGATGTAACTTTTACCGTATTGGTACACGGCGCTACCGTGCTGAGCACCATTGTCATATTTCACCGGGACATCTGGAAAATCATCAGGGACTCTCTAAAATTTGAATGGAATGAGTCCATGCAATATGCGGTCAAAATTGGTATTTCGATGATTCCTGTTTTGTTCGTAGGTATTTTTCTCAAGGACGAACTAGAATTGCTATTCAATGGCAACATAGTTTTCGTAGGCTTCATGCTACTCATCACCTCCGTTTTACTTGGCCTTACCTATTTCTTAAAAAAAACAGAGAATGAAATCACTTATTTATCTGCGGTGATTATCGGATTGGTTCAGGCATTCGCCGTTTTGCCTGGAATATCCCGATCAGGAGCAACAATTGCAACGGGATTGCTGTTGGGAAACAAAAAAGAATCTGTTAGCAAATTCTCCTTTCTAATGGTATTGATTCCGATTATTGGCGCCAACATCCTCGATATTGCGGATGGAGAGCATTCCCTTTCAGAAACTTCAATTCCTATGCTGATTGGATTTGTCGCTGCATTCGTTTCTGGATTGGGCGCGTGCAAGCTCATGATTAAGATTGTAAACAGCGGTAAGCTGATATACTTTGGCCTTTACTGCTTAATTGTTGGAGCTGTTGCCATTTACTTCGGATGATCATAGAAAAAAATATGACCAAGACTTTGCCACTGAGCAGATTGAATAATTTCCAGGATGGGGTGGTGCTTTTGGTAGACAAACCGCTAACATGGACTTCCTTTGATGTTGTTAACAAGGTTAGAATAACGCTTAAAAACGATTACAACACTGGAAAGGTCAAGGTAGGCCATGCGGGAACACTAGATCCCCTGGCTAGTGGACTTTTAATCCTGTGCACCGGCAAATTCACGAAGCAAATTGATAGCATTCAAGCTGAAGAAAAGGAATATGAGGGCACCATGCAGCTGGGCGCTTCAACCCCATCATATGATAAGGAAACTGAAATAGACAGAGAATTTGACATCACCGGCATTACGAATGATCAAATATATGCGGCTACTGAACAATTTAAAGGCTCGATATTACAAACGCCCCCAGCTTACTCAGCAAGAAAAGTAGATGGAGAAAGAGCATATAAGAAAGCCCGTAGAAATGAAAATGTGCGCATGCCAAAAACAGCAATTGAGATTAAAGAATTTGAAATATTGAAGATCGATCCCCCTGCAATTAGCTTTAGAGTTGTATGCAGCAAGGGGACTTATATTCGATCGTTGGTACACGATTTTGGAGAGGCATTGAATAACGGAGCTTTCTTAAGCTCCCTCATAAGAACAAGAATTGGTGGCTATCATTTATACAATGCTCTTCCGCTTGAGAAACTTCTAAGATAATAGAGCAGTAATTAGTTGAAAAATAAGGTGGAAATTGATACTTTCGCTTCCCCTTCAGAATATCTGAACAGATTACAAATAAATAGAAAAGAATGAAGCTCTCCCAATTTAAGTATAACCTTCCACCAACCTTAATTTCTGACCGCCCTAACAAAAACAGAGACGAGTCAAGATTAATGGTAGTAAACAGGCAGGAACAAAGTATTGAACATAAGATCTTTAAAAATGTCCTCGAGTACTTTGATGACGGGGATGTGATGATCGTCAACAATACAAAAGTATTTCCTGCCAGAATTTTTGGCAACAAGGAAAAGACGGGAGCTAAAATTGAAGTATTTCTGCTTCGTGAGCTAAACCGGGAGCAATTGCTCTGGGATGTATTGGTTGACCCAGCGAGAAAAATTAGAATTGGCAACAAGCTCTACTTTGGTGACAATGAAACATTAGTTGCGGAAGTTATAGACAATACGACTTCCAGGGGGCGTACGCTGCGATTCCTTTTCGACGGTACATATGAAGAGTTCAAAAAGACTATTGAGGATTTTGGAGAAACGCCGCTACCAAAATATATTAAGAGAGCTCCAGACGAACAGGATAAAGAAAGATACCAGACTATTTACGCCAAGCATGAGGGAGCGGTAGCTGCGCCTACGGCTGGTTTGCATTTTAGCCGAGAATTACTCAAGAGGCTTGAGTTAAAGGGTATTGACATTAATGAAATTACACTTCATGTAGGATTGGGAACATTCAGGCCGATAGAAGTTGAAGACCTCACCAAGCATAAAATGGACTCAGAAGAGGTCAACATACCTGCTATAACTGCCACAAATGTGAATGCTGCTAAAGCCAGAAAAGCGAAAATTTGTGCGGTTGGAACAACAAGCATGAGGGCCATCGAATCTTCAGTGTCAACAATTGGGCAGCTTAAGCCCAGAGAAGGATGGACCAACAAATTCATTTTCCCACCTTATGAATTTAGCATCGCCAATTCAATGATTACCAACTTCCATCTACCGAATTCGTCTTTGTTGATGATGACTTGTGCTTTTGGAGGATATGATCTGATCTTTAAAGCATACAAACAGGCCATTAAGGAAAAATATAATTTCTTCACTTATGGTGACGCCATGTTGATTTTGTAACGTAGACTTCGCTTCCTTCTTCAACTTCTTCATTTTTATATTTTCCCTTTATTGAGTAATTTTGTTTACGTACGAAAGGACGTACTAATATCGTTTCCCAAAGCGCTGGATAATTTCTACCCGGTTAATAACAGCAAGTGTAGGAATACGTTTAAATAATATAAAACCCATAATTATGCAAAGAGCATCACTATCTTTCATAGCACTACTTTGTTTAACCGTTAGCGCTTTTTCTCAATCCCGCGGTCATGAAAACAGGTACAAACAGCTTCCCCCTATTGAAACACCTGAGTATACGCTGGCTATTACGGATGCTCACTCACAAACCTCGTTTACCTTATTCAGGGCAACGTTAACCAATAAAACTTCTGACTACTTAGTCTACAGTCAGGGTGATGTAGTATTTAACTATGACCATGGAAAATTTCCACAGAGTGAGAGATTATTTATAGTTAAACCCAAAGGCCGGTTGGTCAGGACGATTAAGGCAACGGGTGGAGATAAATTTCATGTGGACAAGCTAACCGTAGACCTCAATTGTTATGCAAGGCTGGCTACTACGGAAACACATGAAAAAGTGCCAAATTTTGTGATTGCCACTACAACTAATAAGGAGTTTGACGCAGGCAACTTTCACTTGAAGGTGTTAAAAATTACCAAAGAGACGCGCGAAACTTATGCACTTTTTGAAGTAGAATATACAGGAAGTGATTTCGGCGTTGTTGACCCCAGGAAACTCATGGTTAAGCTCGATGACGGTCAGGAATTTGAAAACTACAAACATCTGCGGCTAAGAATTCTAAAGCCAGGCCAAAAAATGAAAATCGGTACTGTGTTTCGAATCCCTGTTAAAACAGCTGATATGCATAAAGTTAATCTGGAACTTGTCTGGAAAGAAACTTTTGTTGAATCGAAAGCAGTGAAGCTAGCCAAGCAGACTCTGGTGCTGGAGATGGATCCCAAAAATATAATTGCCAGCCGACCAAGGACGCCAAGAACTCCTGTACGCACAACAGCCACCCGTGAAACAGAAATAGCAAACCGTGAAACAGAAACAGCAAACCGTGAAGCGGAGCAAGCTCAATCAGATGCGAAAAAAGCTATGGCTGAAGCAGAGCTTGCCAAAGCTGAAGCAATTTTGATGCAGGCACAGGCTGCGAAGGCAAAAGCAGAGGCTGAAAAAGCAATGGCCGAAGCTGAATTGGCTAAAGCCAATATCCAAAAAGAACAGGCACAGAACCGGTCCCAATCAGGTACGGAAGTAAAATATAGAGGTAGCGGTGATCCATTGAAGGGGCTTAACGTAAGTACGAGTACCTCGAATATGATCGTTGGAAAGTATTACGCTCTTCTTATCGGTATAGACGAATACAGAGGCCAGTGGCCCTCCTTGGATAATGCCGTTAACGATGTGGAGGAAATAGAAAAGCTATTGAAATCAAAATACAATTTTGATCACTTTATCACGCTGTACGACTTCAATGCTACACGAACTGCAATAATCAAGCAGATGGAGTGGTTAATCGAAATTGTGAAACCGGAAGACAACGTGTTCATTTATTACTCAGGCCATGGCGAGTTTAAACAAAACCTGAACAAAGGATATTGGGTGCCTCATGATGCATTGACCAAGTCCACTTCGGAGTATATCTCCAACAATGATATTCAAACGTATCTCGGCGGAATAAGATCAAAACATACTTTACTGGTTTCAGATGCTTGTTTTAGTGGTGATATTTTCAGGGGTAATACTGTTTCGGTTCCTTTTGAGGATTCTGAAAAGTATTATACTAAAATACACAAGATGGCTTCCAGAAAAGCGATTACCTCAGGTGGAATTGAGCCGGTTATGGACGGTGGAAGGGATGGACATTCTGTCTTTGCATACTACTTTCTCAAATCGCTTCGCAATAATGAGGCAAAGTATTTTGACGCCACTCAGCTCTACAACGACTTGAAAATACCCGTTATCAATAATTCAGAGCAGTCACCTCGGTTTTCGCCTGTTAAAAATACGGGTGACGAAGGGGGGCAGTTTGTTTTCATTAGAAAGTAAGTACAACAATTCGCTTACTAACAGACCTGCCTTAACAGTGGTACACATGAACAACCATGTAATAATCGCCGCAGGTGGAAGCGGTTTGCGATTCTCTTCAGACGTGCCAAAGCAGTTTGTGAACCTGGCTGGGAGGCCCATGCTGATGCACACCATTGAAGCCTTTCACCAGTCTTTTGAGAAAATAAATATTATAGTCGTTCTTCCGGCAGGCCAATTTCAGCATTGGAATTCGCTCTGCGAAGACCATAATTTTGATATTGAACACAAAATTGTATCGGGAGGCTCACAGCGTTTCGATTCTGTGAAGAATGGACTTGCTGAAGTCGCGGACACTGATTGTATAATTGGGATTCATGATGGAGCACGGCCGCTGGTAGCTCCAGCATTGATTCGAAGAATATTTGATCATGCTGCTGAAAATGGTTCCGCCATTCCTGTTGTACCTGTTGCGGAGTCTTTGCGACAATTAAACGAAGATGGCAGCCGAACGGTTAACCGCGATGAATTCCGACTCGTTCAAACGCCACAGTGTTTTAAGGTTGAAGACATCAAGGCTGCCTTTGATAGAGAGTATGATGCATCTTTTACGGATGAGGCAACAGTAGTTGAGGCAAATAATACCCGGGTAAGCCTGATGGATGGAGACCCGGTAAACATTAAGATAACAACCAAAAGCGATCTGGCGCTAGCAGAAAAGTTATTAAGCTAGCTTGTGCACTTTCGAATCTGCCGTTAACCGCTGACCATTCTCTGCCAAAGAGCTTATAAGATTTACTCCTGGCTTTTTCCCTTTTTCAAATGAACCGAGTTTATCTGCCATACCCAGGTATTCCGCTCCATTCATCGTGGCCCATTTAATTAATGAAGCCAGGTCAATTGTAGAATCCTCTGTCGAAATCGTTTTGATCTCCTCGAGAATAGATAGTACTTCGTTCGAAGCCAGGCTATCAGTTCCAATTGTAATTCGATGCGGAAAATCCACAAACAAGCTAAAATCTGGTGTAGTGTCTTCGATGTATAAATTGGCATTTGGACAAAAACACCAATACATATTCGGAAAATACTCCACAGCCATTCTGATATCATCAACGGTTGAGAATGTGTTGTGAACAGCCATTAGTTTTGGTGCTGAAGACAGGTTTGACGCCATCCATGCCAGTGAAGATTTGGTCGATGGCTGAAAGAAGTCAATATTCACACCCATTTCCCTGTACAATTCGGGAAGCCCACCCCCTCGGTTTTGAAACAACGCAAGTTCGGCTTTTGATTCCTGGCTGTGAAAGCAAACGGGAAAGCCCCGCTCTGCAGACCTCTCATTTATTCTTGCTAATAACTCTGGAGAGACGGAATAAGGTGCGTGCGGAACCACTGAACCAGGCAAATCCATTTCCAAAGATTTA
>DTRI01000036.1 GCA_012966015.1 Flavobacteriales bacterium
AGCTCCTGATAAATTGAAGCAAGTCCTTGTCAAAGCGCCTGTTCCGGCTTTATCAGAAAACATATTGATACCAACACCCATAAAATTTCCTCCGGATTTTTTCTTCATTAGTGTCATTTCATATGAAGCGGTGTAGGTTTGATAATTAGATCCAAGGGTGGTCCATTGATTGCGATAATTAATCCCTGCCCTTACTGAACCATCAAAGGTTCCAGTGGCACCGGGATTTAGTAGCATGGGAGAAGTATAGAATTGAGAAAAATGTATGTCCTGAGCAAGCACATGGTTAATTACCAAGACATAGACGAGAAACAAGAATGTGGACATTCTATAAAATACTTTTCTCTGCCTATTGGTTGTATCCTTCATCTCACCAAAAGAATATCGCCCTTGAATATTTGTTCTGTTCCATCAGGTAAAACAATTTCAATATAATAACCATATGAATCTGAAGGTAAGGGGGTTCCGTTCAGTTTTCCATCCCAGCGTTTAGTTTTATCTGTTGTTTCAAAGACTTTTTCACCCCAACGATTATAGATAATCATATTTAGCGAAATTAAATCGCCTCTAACGTAGAATTTATCGTTATTCCCATCTGAGTCAGGGGAAAATGCGGTTGGTATGAACAGATCATTATTTGGTGCGATCAGCTCTATTGTTACTACGGTATCACATCCATTGGCATCTGTAATGGTAACATTATATGGGCCACCACAAAGATCTGTGGCAGCAGATAATGATTGCGATAATGGATCGCTCCATAGATACGTATAAGCACCCGTTCCTCCACTTGGAAGAACAGTAGCAGTACCATCACAATTTCCTTTGGTAGGGTCGGTAGATTGTACCTGAACAGTTATAGCTGGTGGGCTTGAAATAACGATTGATGATCCGTTAGCAGTACATCCGTTGGAATCCTGAACTACAATATCATAGGCCCCTGCGTTAAGTCCTGAAAAAATGCCACTTGTATTGCTAAAGGTAGCCCCACCGTCAATTGAATAGGATAGCGGTGGGGTTCCACCACCTGCACTTATGGTGATGTTCCCATTCCCATCATTGGCACATCCTGTTACATCCGATGATGAATCAGATATTATAGTTACAGGAGATGTCGGTTCAAAAATAGTTAAGGCAGATCCTGATACTGTACAGCCATTTGAATCCTGTACCGCAATGTCGTAAGTACCCGCCCCAAGAGCGGTAAAGCTTCCTGTGGTATTGGCAAATGTGCTGCCCCCATCAATTGAATAACTTAGAGGAGCAGTCCCCCCACTGGCCGTAATGCTTATGGTCCCATCTGCGTTGCCTGAACAGCTTATGTCTGTACTTGTTTCAGTATCAATACTAATTCCTGGAGGATTCGTCAATGTGAAAGTTGAGCCTTGTGCTACACAAGTATCAGTAGTAACTGTGTCAATTACAAATATATTATATGATCCTGGGGCTAATCCAGTAAATAGACCTGTTGTATTGGCAAGCGTAATTCCTCCATCAATAGAATAAAAATAGGAGCCTGTTCCTCCTGATGCCACAATAGTGATTTTTCCATCATTAGCCCCATCGCAAGAAATGTCTACCAAGGTCTCAGAGTCAATGACAACCATCGTTGGTTCATTAATAATTATCGTGCTTCCAATTAATTTGCATCCGGCAGAGTCCTGAATGCTTACAATATAAGTGCCGGCAGCTAATCCGTTAAAAATGCCACCTGTCTGATAGTTTATTGTATCGATAGAGTAGCTAATTGGCCCGTTTCCTCCGCTTGCAGTTACAGTAATCATTCCATTTAGATTGCCAGCACAACCAAAAACATCAACGGCGGTCTCTGAGTCTATGGATAAAGCAGGAGGTTCATTAACTACGAGCACTGTGCCAAATTTTTGACACAAATTGGAATCTCGAACTACAACCGCGTACGTATTTGCCCCTAATCCAGTGAAAACACCCGTAGTGTTTGTGAAGCTGCTTCCTCCATCGATTGAGTATGATAATGGATTAGTTCCTCCAGAGGCAGTAATGGTAATTGTGCCGTCACTTGCACCAAAACAAGTGATGTTAATTACTACCTCAGCTGAAATGACCACTCCTAACGGATCAATAATATTGACAGAATCACTTAAACTAGAACCACAATTGTCCGTTACTGTCACCGCTGCAAAACCCGAACCTAATCCTGTGAGTGATGAGGTGCTTCCACCTGTAGACCATGCATAAGTATACGGGCCTGTTCCGTTGCTAGCTGTAACAGAAGCAGTGCCATCTCCTGCACCACTACAAGAAATATTGGTTCCGACAATAGCAATCGCCAAGCTACTTGGCTCCGTAATAGAGATGATGCTTGTAGCTGTGCAGCCTGCGTTATCTATAACGGTAACTGTATGTGGTCCGGCACTAAGTCCTGTAATATCATCAGTGTTTTGCAGGCCAGGTGACCACGAATATGTATAGGGGCCTACACCTCCACTAACAGTTAAATAAATGGAGCCATCAGAGCCACCGTTACAAGTCACATTATTGGCAGAATCTGTAGTGATCATAGGCGGGTTCCCACTTTGAACTATAGTAGCAGATGCAGTATCTGAACAGCCATTATTATCTGTAACTGTTACAGTGTACACCCCAGCAATAAGATTAAATGCAGTATCGGTAACCTGTGCATCACTCCATAAATAGGTAAAGGGCCCTACCCCTCCTCCTATAATAACCCACGCTTGGCCATCTCCACCAGTACAGGTTTCTCCAATCGTATCCGTTGCAAGCACAATTGCTGTAGGTTCAGATAAACTGACAGTGCTCGTGGCAGAACAAGCGTTTGCATCAAATACCGTTGCAGTATAGGTATTGGCTGTGAGATTAATTGCTACAGTTCCATTTCCTCCTGTTGGAGACCAAGAATACGTAAATGGGGTTGTACCGCCTGAGGCAATCAGCGTTGCAGAACCATCTGCTGCACCAAAGCATGTGATATCAGAGCTATCTGTAATCGCTATTGCCAGTCCTGTTGAAGGTTCTGTCACTACCGCAACAGCAGAAGTTACACAGCCAGTGTTTGTCTCAGTTACCTCTACCGTATACGTGCCTCCACTCAATCCTGTAATGTCATCAGTAGTTGCTGAATTTGACCATAAAATAGTATAAGGTGGAAAGCCAAAATTACCATCGGTAATGGTCATATAGATTTCCCCATTGTTGGCCCCGAAACAATCAACATCAATTATGGAGTCGATTGTAACTATAGGTCCTCCGAATAAACTATTTACGGTAACAGAGGCAGAATCATAGCAGCCGTTAGAGTCTGTAACAAAAACAGTATAGACTCCCGGCGTAAGGCCATTGGCCGTATCATTTGTTTGTGCACCAGGATCATCCCATAGAAAAGTATAAGGTGTGTCACCCCCAGTTATACTTACCCAGGCACTTCCATTGGCTGTAGAGCAATTGGCGTCGTTTCCACCTGTAGTAAAAGTCATGCCTGATTTAATGGTGTCATTTGCTGTACATCCATTTGCATCTGTTACCGTGAGGTTATAGGTGCCTGCCGCAAGTCCATTTATTGTATGTGATGTAGCGCTGGTAATAGTCAAGTTGTTACCATTGGACCAATTGTATGAAAAAGGACCTGTACCTCCTGTGATGCTTCCCGTGATCACTCCATTGGATCCTCCACCACATCCTGCAATAGTATCAACATTAAATGAAATCAACAGTTCGCCAGGTTCATTAATGGTAAAACTATCCATTTGCGTACAGCCAAACGTATCTACAACAGTGAGGGAAAAGGTGCCTGGTGATAAGCCGGTAATAATTGAAGTTGTACTACTGCCTACGGACCAATTATAGGTATAGGGAGGAATTCCGGCACTGGCTGTTGCGATTGCCTGTCCATCAACATCTCCATAGCAAGTAACCCCTGTAGTAGTAATTAAAACTCCTAAAGGCAATTTGGTAGCGGCCGTGGGAGCACCGATAGCTATTGCTGAAATCGAACTAGCTGTTCCTCCTGAGTTTGAAATTGTGGAGGCAGTAGCTTCCAAGGTAGAGGGCGTAGATACCTGTGGAATAACAATTCCTGTTCCACACGTTGAGCTGCTATCTCCTGATGAATTGACCCTTACCAAATAAATGTCCGATCCTCCTGCTCCAAAACTTGAGGATGTTGCGGCAAATATATAGCCTCCATCAAGGGTTTGTTGAACTGAGTTGCCTATGTCCGCCCCGTTAGGTCCTCCAAAAATTTTCTTCTCAGCATTCCACTCTAACGTTCCCGTATTATCTAACTTTAACAAATAAGCTTCAATAGTCAAGGCTCCATAGCTAATGGTGCTCCCTGTTAATACATAACCACCATCTAATGTTTGTACAATTGATCTTCCTCCATCATCAGCTGCACCACCATAGGTTTTTGACCATTGAACAGTTCCTAGTGAATCTGTTTTTATAGTATAAATATCTTTCAAACCAGAGCCATAACTCTCCGCATATCCTGTTAAGATATAGCCACCGTCCGCTGTTTGAGCAATTGATCTTCCTCCATCATCAGCTGTGCCACCATAGGTTTTTGACCATTGCAAAGAACCACTGGAATTAATTTTAAGAAGATAAACATCAGTATTTCCAGCTCCATAACTATTTGTTTGACCGCACACGATATATCCTCCGTCGCTTGTTTGGTCAAGAGAATATCCCTCTTCGTCTCCTGTTCCACCAAAAGTGTTAGCCCAGGTGATGTCACCAGCTGCATTCGTTTTTACCAAGTAAACATCATTTCCCCCGGCACCGTAGCTAGCAGTAAATCCTGCAAGGATATATCCATTTCCTGAAGTTTCCTGAACCGAATGTCCTTCATCGTTAAATGAACCGCCGTAGGATTTTGCCCAGGTAGAGACCCCATTCACATCAAGTTTGTTCAGGTACATGCTGCCATTTGTCCCTCCTACAATATATCCGTTATCTGCAGTCTGTTGTATTGAGTAGCCTTTTTCTGAAGCTGGAGTACCGGAGGCCTTAGTCCACATGGTGTCGCCATTAGCATCTAGCTTTACTATGTAAATATCGTCAGAACCCGAACCGAAGCTCTCGGTTATCCCACCGATAACGTATCCGCCGTCGGATGTAATCCATACGGATTTTCCTTCATCCGCAGCAGCTCCCCCATATGTTTTTTGAAAATAAGGCTGACCATTAGCGGTGTTTCCCTGAATCCAAATTGCCACACCAAACACTGTGAGCTGTAAGAAGGTCCTGAAAAGATAGATGCTCATAATATAGGAGGACTAAATTAGGAAATTCCTCAAATTATCCGAAAATTTGTCTGTATTAGTGATGATATTTTGAATAATATGGACGAGAAATTCATGAATCGTTGCCTCTATCTT
>DTRI01000037.1:0-34915 GCA_012966015.1 Flavobacteriales bacterium
AGCGCTTATGCGATTATAAGCTGCGTAGCATCGACTTCTGCAAAGAGAGGAACGAAGCTGCTGTTGGCTGTGGTGACGGAACTATTCGTATCATAGACATTGACACATTTGAACAGAAAAATATTTTAACAGGGCATAAGGAAGCGTTCTCCGTTAATTGCGTGAAATATCATCCGAACGGCACCTTACTCTTATCCGGCTCACGTGATGCTCACCTAAACCTGTGGGACGCAGACAAGAGCTATGAGCTTACCCGCCAAATTCCGGCACATAACTATGCCATTTATAGCATTGTGTTCAGTCCTGATGGAAATCACTTTGCTACCAGCAGCATGGATAAAACCGTAAAAATTTGGGATGCCAATGAAGTGGAGTTGCTATTGAGAATAAGCCCCGAAGAACAGGGCGGACACACTAACTCCGTCAATAAGCTGATGTGGAGCGACTACAATAATTACCTGCTTTCAACTGGTGACGACCGAACGATAAAAGTTTGGGAAATATCGTAGAAAATGAATAGCCTACCGCCAACAATGAAATGTGCTGAAATCCCAACTGTTTTTTCTCCCGATATCTAAAAAAAGGAAGTATTGCTTAATTTCAATAGCTTAGCTGGGGTTAACACACAGGCTCGCGTTGGCAGACATTAACAAAACGAATAGATTACCTCTCACTCGGATTTTGTAATCCGAGCTGCAAATGCGTGCATACCTATTACATGATAAAGCAGGCCTCTATTGGCTTTGCCTCAACTGTATCCACGACACCATCTGAATCCAGGAGATCATGCTAAAAAAGCATATCCACTCCAGGATGGTCTTGTGCCAGATGGCTGGCCTGATGAAATCATCCGGATTATTTACCCATTCTATGAATCTGCCGCTGGGCGAAAGCAAGAATGCGCTGAATACAAGCACCGTAATTATCCCTGGGATGACCGATAGCTTGGGTAGCGCTGGCGTATGCCCCATTGTGGTGAGCACGGTTACTATCAGAATAGTAAGCAGCCCCATGCTGAAAAAGGACAGGGCCACAATTACATGCCGGTCAAAATCATCAACAGGGAAAAAACCAACAAGGGTACAGGAGAATGCTGCAATAAATGCGGTTACACTGATAAGGTTGCGCAATGGCCCGGTAAAGCCCAGGGAAATTCCCTGGGAAAACACGAGCAGAAACGCACCCCCAACAATCAGTCCGCCATTGAATACCCAGAACAATTTGCTTCGTTGGGTATGGCCCAATTCCGAAATGAAGTGATTGAGCAATGAATAGGATTCACCTGGTATTTCTTCGAAAGCAATAGCAGTAATTAGTGAACAAATGAGAAGGATGGAAGTGCCAATGATTCCTGAGACTGAAGCTACACGTTGGATTTTGAGAGAATCCATGAGTTCATTTACCTAATCTCAGCTCCAAACTCCGATATGTAGGCCCTTTTGAGGCTCTCAATTACATCATCCACTTCTTTGTCGGTCAATGTTTTGGAATCGTCCTGAAAAGTAAAGCTGAGCGCATAAGATTTTTTGCCCTCCCCTATTTTGTCGCCTTCGTATACATCAAAGATATTTACCGCCTTGAGGATCTTTTTCTCTGTTTTCACAGCCACCGCTCTTAAGGATTCATATCGGGTCGCCTTGTCGATAAGCAGCGCCAGGTCCCTTCTCACCTCAGGAAATCTGGCCAGCTCCTTATGCCTTATTTTGTTCACGTTTAGCAATGCCTGCACCTGGTCCCAGTTGATTTCCGCATAATATACCGGACTCTTGATCCCAAATTTCTTGAGCACTGATTTCCTAACTGCTCCAAGGACAGCTACGCGCTTCTTTAAAATTGTCATGCTTTGTCCCTGTAAAGAGTGGCCGCTATCGTCTTGTTCTTCTACTCCTGGTTTGCCAATTCCCAACCTGTTAAAAATCTGCATTACAGCTCCTTTAAGTGCGTAATAGCTCGCATTTCCTCCATCACCTTGCCAGGACTCTTCTTCCAGCTTGCCCGAAAGCGTAATCCCCAACAGCTGCCTCTCGTAATACTGGCCAGCCTCATCGTGATCCTTATTTTTCTTTTCGTACGACCTCCCAAATTCGTATAGCTTCAGATCAGGCCGCTGATGGTTCTGGTTCCTTTCAACCACCTCCAGGGCCCCGTATAGCAGATTGCTGCGCAACACGTTCAGATCGGCATTTAGCGGATTGAGTATGGTTACCTCTTTAGCTCCGCTGTAATAAGAAGATTGGGAAATCGAGTTCAGCATAATCTCATTGTAGCCGCTTCCGGTGAGTAGCTCCGCGACCGTCTCCTGCGATCTGTCCACTTCAATATTACCTGAAGCAACTCCGTAACTCATAGATGTAGAGTCCTCTACGTTGTTGTATCCGTAAATCCTCAGCACCTCTTCTATAACATCGGCTTCCCTGGTTACATCTGCCCTGTAGGGCGGAATGGACAACTTCAGCCCATCTTGTAATTCATCTTCAACCTCAATATCAAGAGATGTTAAGATTCGTTTTACCAAATCCTGGTCAATCTCCTTTCCTATTAACCTATTGCAATTAGAAAAGCTGAAATCCACTTTGAAATATTTTATTTTGATGGGGTATTTATCGA
This sequence comes from Flavobacteriales bacterium, assembly GCA_012966015.1. Taxonomy (GTDB): domain Bacteria; phylum Bacteroidota; class Bacteroidia; order NORP154; family NORP154; genus NORP154. The sequence continues at coordinate 2,608 of DTRI01000037.1, forward strand.
TGACCTCCGAAGATATCTCGCCACCTGCAAGTTCTTTAATCAACAGCGCAGCGCGCTTAAGTGCTACAATTGTCATGTTTGGATCAGCACCCCTCTCAAATCGAAAGGAAGCATCGGTGTTTAGTTCATGTCGTTTTGCTGCCTTTCTGATCGTTATTGGATCGAAATAAGCGCTCTCCAGAAAGATATTCTTCGTGGTTTCGCTAACACCAGCGTTGCTGCCGCCAAAAACGCCGGCTATACACATCCCACCATTTGCGTCACAGATCATAAGGTCTGAGTCCGACAATGTCCTTTCAACCTCATCCAGCGTTGTAAATTTTGTCCCTTCACTCAACTTTTTGACAATGACCTTTCCGCCCGATATCTTGTCGGCATCAAAAGCGTGCAAGGGCTGGCCCAGCTCGTGTAGCACATAGTTGCTAATGTCAACAACGTTGTTGATTGGCGCCAGGCCAATGGATTTAATCCTGTTGCGTATCCATTCCGGCGATTCTCCAACGGTGATCCCTGAAATAGAAACACCGGCATATCTTGGACATGCTGTTGGATCTTCAACCTCCACGCTTATTGGTAAGTTGTTATTGTCCACCGAAAAGCTTTCAACGCTGGGTATCTTAACCACCGCCTCTTCCTCATAGCGAGCTTCAAGAACAGCCTTAATATCTCTAGCCACCCCTACGTGCGAAGCAGCGTCAATCCTGTTCGGTGTGAGGCCAATATCAAATATCGTGTCGGCCTCCATATTATAGTAGTCTTTAACGTCATCTCCTACCTTTGCTGAAGCATCTAATTCAATGATGCCATCGTGCTCATGTCCCAGGCCTATTTCATCTTCTGCGCAAATCATACCCTCCGAATCCTCCCCGCGTATATTTGCGTTCTTGATTTCAAAGCTCTCTCCCTTTATCGGAAATATGGTAACCCCAACCCGGGCCACGACAACTTTTTGGCCTTCATTTACATTCGGTGCACCACAAACTATAGTTAGCTCCTTGCCGTCCCCAACGTCGACCGAGGCAATGCTGAGCTTGTCTGCATTGCTGTGTTTTGCTACTGATTTTATTTCGCCTACTATCAGTCCTTCCAGTCCGCCCACAACCGCTCCTGATTGCTCTACTCCCTCGACTTCCAAGCCGCAATCCGTCAACAGCTCCGACAGCTTATTTGCGTCTAAACTAACGTCGATATAATCCTTTAGCCAGCTGTATGAAATCTTCATAATTACCTATTAAATGCACGGGTAAAAGTAATGAGAAAATGTATCACCGATGCATAAAATAGATTTTAACTACTTTCGTTTTAATGATCTAATTTCCATTCATTACCCCTTGAAAATAGCTGTTAATACGCGCCTTCTCATTAAAAACAAGCTGGAGGGGATTGGATGGTTCTCTTGCGAAACACTCAAAAGGATTACGCGTGCGCATCCTGAACATCAATTCTACTTTTTATTTGACCGGCCATTTGATGAGTCGTTTGTTTTTGGTTCCAATGTAACGCCAATTGTCATTCGACCTCAGGCCCGGCACCCGATCTTGTTTTATCTGTGGTTTGAGAAATCCATTCCCAGGGCTCTGAAGAAAATCAATCCCGACCTGTTTATGTCAACGGATGGATATCTTTCTCTTTCAACAACAACTCCTTCGCTACCAGTAATCCACGATTTAAATTTCGAACATTATCCTGAGCAGCTTCCATTCTTAGTACGCAAATACTATAAGCACTATTTCCCCAGGTTTGCGCGCAAGGCAGCTAGATTTTCAAAATCGGATATCGTTGCTACGTACGGTATTCAACCCGACAAGATTGATGTAGTATATAACGGAGCCAACGAGATATATCAACCAATAAACAGTGAGGCAATTGAAGTATGTCGAAATCGACATGCTGGAGGATCCCCCTATTTTCTATTTGTTGGATCCCTGCTTCCGCGAAAGAACATTGCCAATCTATTCTCCGCCTTTGACCTGTTCAAGCGCAACGCTTCTAACGATATAAAATTAATGATAATTGGAGAGAGGAAATGGTGGACCAGTGAAATCAAAGGAGCTTACGAAGCGATGGAGCACCGTGAATCTGTTATCTTCAAAGGTCATACGTCACCAGATGAGCTACAGCAGCTCATACCATCCGCCCTGGCGCTGACCTATGTGTCGTTTTTCGAAGGATTTGGCATTCCAATTATTGAAGCAATGAGATGCGGAACACCGGTGATTACATCGGATGCTTCGAGCATGCCCGAAATTGCGGGAGGTGCGGCAATGCTAACCGACCCCAGCTCCATACAGTCAATCGCGGATGCCATGACCAAAATCGCTACTAGTCAGGAGCTGCAAAGGAACTTCAGCGAAAAGGGCCTGGAGCGCGCTAAGGATTTTTCCTGGGACGCAACTGCTGATAAGATGTGGGAATCAATGTTAAAAAGCATCGCTTAAATGTTAAAGCATCACTACAATAAAGATCTCTGTGAAGCAGGATGTGATGAAGCGGGCAGAGGTTGTTTGGCCGGACCCGTTTTTGCCGCATCGGTTATTCTTCCAAAAAAATTTAACCATCCCTCCTAAACGACTCAAAACAGCTTACGGAAAAGCAACGAGAGCACCTGAGGCCGATCATAGAAAAAGAGGCAGTCGCCTGGTCCGTTGCACAGATGGACAATCATAAAATTGATGAAATTAATATCCTGAAAGCTTCTGTTTTCAGTATGCATAAAGCTGTCGATTCGTTAAGTGTAAAACCTGAGCTCTTGCTCATCGATGGTAACCGGTTTTATAATTACCACGATATCCCACACAAATGCATCATTCGGGGCGACGGCATTTACATGTCGATTGCCGCTGCATCCGTGCTTGCCAAAACACACCGCGATGAATTTATGTCAACACTACATGCAGCGTTTCCCATGTACGACTGGCTCCACAACAAAGGATATCCGACCAGGAAACACCGTGAAGCCTTGGCCGATTATGGTGCTTGTGAGTTCCACCGCAAAACTTTTCGATTGCTTCCAACATAATTTTCATTATTTGCCCCATGATCTGGGAGCAAGTGTTAATTTTGTGGCCTATTCTACCGTCAAATGCTTAGAAAGCTATTCGTTCTGTTTTTGATCGCACTCGTCATAGCGGGTGGTATTGGCGGATATCTGCTGTTCACAAAAATCAGCACCCCTGTTAGCAAGGCTATCATAGCCATTCCCTCCGACGCAGCAATAATCATTGAAAGCGATAACTTTCCCAGCGCCTGGAACGAGCTGAAAACGGTGTCCGTGTACTGGAATAAATTGAAGGGAATAGAGCTTATTGATCAAATCGAGGCTAGAACAGCATATCTCGATTCACTGTTTTCAAAGGAAGATAGAATTGCCCAATTGATAAGTGGACAGGCTACATTCATTTCTATCCATCTTACCGGCGTCCACAATTATGACTACTTGTTCCTTGTTAGCTTGAAAAACACCAATCAAATGCGTGATTTTAACAAGACTGTCAAGTCGCTGGTTGATGAGAATACCATTACCAAGAGGTCCTATGATAAAGTTGACATTTTTGAAATCTCTACTGAGGTTGGCGTATTCAATTACGCAATCTCAAAGGGGATCTTTCTGGGAAGCTTTAGTTCGTTATTGATTGAAGATGCTATACGACAAATGAATTCATCCAGCTCCCTGATTAACAAACCGGAAAATAAAGGTTTTGAACTCGTTCACAACACGGCCGGCACGGGTGCCGCTTGTCACTTTTATATAAATTACTCCCGATTCCCAAAGCTTGCCTATCTTTTTCTGCGATCCAGAAAACGTGGCCTGATAGCCGAGCTATCTAATCTTGCCAATTGGACCGAGCTCGATCTCAAGATAAAATCCAATTCGCTTATGTTGAATGGGCTGACATTTTCGAATGATTCTTTACCGCGCTTTTTGAATCTGCTGGATGACCAGAAGCCACAGGACATTGATATGATAGAAGTTCTACCTGACAATACAGCCGTTTTGAATTATTTCGGGGTGGAAGATTTCAACAAATACTACGAGGATTACAAAACCTATCTCGGAGTTACCAATGAACTGTTTGATTACACAGCGTTAATTTCAACAACAGAAGAAAAGTATGGAATTGACATTTCCGAAGATTTGTTCTCTCTCTTTTCGAACGAATTCGCCCTAAGCACATCAGCAAATGTTAATTCTCCTGATCCGAAGAGCAATAAGACAAAGGATTATGCCATTTTTGGCCTTTATGACCCAGAAGATGCATTGGAACGGCTGCAGGGCCTATGCAAGACCATTCACAATAATGTTGAGTATCCGGACTCCGTTGATAAGAGCGTATCAGAAGTTTACCGCGATCATGAAATTTTGTACTTCAGCATTCCAAATATGCTGAATAATTTGCTGGGCCATATTTTCTCTCAAGTGAAATCAAACTACTGTACGGTAGTTGGTGATTATTTGGTATTTGCCGAAACATCCAACCACCTTAAGAACTTTATCGCAGACAATCTATCCGGACGAACCATGGACAGAGACGTTAGTTATTTGTCATTCTCTGACCACATCTCATCCAGCGCCAACTACTTTCTCTATTACAATATTCCACTGTGTATCAAAACCGGTATGCTGCAGGCGCTATTTGAAGAAGAGGTTTCCAATGCAATTGTAGAGAACACTGAATCTATTCAGGAGTTTCATGCCCTGGGGGTTCAGGTCAGCTCGGGCTCAATGAAAGCTAGCAGCGCAGGTGGTAAGTTGTACTATACCAATGTTTACCTGGAGTACAACCCCGACTACAAAGAGAAAACGCAGCTGTTCAGGCAAACGAAGCTCGATGCGCCATTGCACTCTATTCCCTGGGTGGTGAAGAATCATTATTCCAACGATAATGAAATATTCATCCAAGACGGGCAAAACCAACTTTACCTGATAGATAAATCGAACAACATTCTATGGAAAAAGTCCATTTCCGAACCAATCATGGGAGACGTTACCCAGATTGACATTTACAAAAGCAAGAAGCTACAGCTCCTATTTAATACCAAGACCAAGCTACACCTGATCGACAGAATGGGCCGCGATGTAGAGGACTTTCCAATTGAGCTTAAGTATCCTGCTACCAATGGAATTTCTGTATTTGATTACGACAAAACCAGGAATTACAGAATAATTGTCTGTGGCGAAGACAAAGGGATGCGTGTTTATGATAGCTATGGTAAGCTTGTGACCGGATGGGAGTTTGACAAAACCAGCTCCGTTGTTTATGCGCCGATCTCTCATATTTCAGTCAATGGAAAAGACCATATTGTGGCCATTGACCATAGGGGAATGGTGTACTCTATGGATAGAAGGGGACACGAACGAATGAAACCATTTCAAGCATTCAATTATCTGTTTGACAATGCCTATTATCTGGAAAAGGGAAAGTCTATTGACAATACCTGGATAATTACATCAGACTCATCCGGAATCGTACGCAAGGCTTCATTTGCAGGAAAAACAGATAGCCTTGTCTTTGATGATTTTACGCACCCGCCCTACTTCAATTACGCCAAGAGAAACGGCAAAAGGCAATATGTATTCCTAAATAAGGATGAGCTGATCGTGTTCGGTGAGGATAAGGAGATCGCGTACAACAAATCCTTCGACCGCATTATCGCACACCGCCCAATCATTTACAATTTACCTGACAATGATCTAAAAATAGGTGTTGTATCAGAGAAATCAGATGAGCTGTATTTATTTAATCCTGACGGCACATTGTCAGATGGGTTTCCTCTTTATGGCAACTCCGATTTTACACTCATGCACAACTCGGGCAAAACCAGCCTGATCAGCGGGGCGCATGGAAATTATATATTCATCTATTCCCTGCAATAAGCTCAGCACCCAGGGCAAATTTCCCTGTTGCTGTTTGAGCCTGTTTTAAACTGCCACAATGCCTCAAAGACACCAGGAAATCACCAAGAAATCACCAGGATAAACTTTGTGGAGCTCAGAGCCTTTGTGGCTGAAAAGGGAATTTGTCGTATACCCGAATCTCCAAGCTTAAGCCAATTAACGTTTTTTATTATATTTTTACTCGAGTAATATGATAGCAACCAATAGGCTAATTTTCGTCTTAACTATAAGGCGAACACTTCTATAACCATGACAAAGTGTACCAACATATACTTATCGCTGATTCTGGTAATTGTTTGCGCAGTCAGTTCTTGTATTAAGGATGAATATGATCTGGACAAGATGACAGCAACTAATTATTCTCCGGAAATTGCAATGCCGCTTGTTCATTCTGTGTTCAGTGTAGCAGAAATTCTTTCAATGTCAGCTGATCAGGACGCAAATGACCCTGAGAATTTAGAAGAGGACCCCGATGGCCTCATGAAGCTGATGTACAACGATACCCTATTCTCGAAAAAGGCTTCTGAGTTCATCGCTTTCCCTCCGATGACACCATTGATTACAGGATATGGGGGGTCAGATACGCTTCAGCTGCTGGTTGACTCGATAGACCTGAATCTAGAGGTATATAATAAACTCATTGGAGGTCAATTCTATTTTGAAAATCCAATCATACATATTACCGTGACCAATTCAATAGGAATGCCTATAAATCTCACCTTCACCACTTTTCAAACCTGGTCGCCTATTAACGGCACAACGATAGTAGAGCTGTTTTCCACAACACCACCTATTACATTAACGCCTTCGCCAGCATTTCCGTTGATACCGGGCGATGTATCCGTAACAAGCTATACATATGATAAAACAAATAGCAATATTCAAAACTTTCTACTGACTGCACCTAAGTACCTGTATTATGCGGTACGGGGAATAACCAATATGCCTGCCACAATTCCTAATTTTATTACCGATTCAAGTAAATTCAGTGTTGAGGTACTGCTTGAGCTGCCCTTGCACGGATACGCCTCCTTTCTTAGCTTAGGCGACACATTACCTTTTAGCCTTGGCATTAACTATCCCTCAGGTTCAGAGGTTTATGCAGAATCTGCCACGTTTGTAGTAAACGCTTATAATGGTTTTCCACTTGATGCTGCTCTGCAGCTTTCTTTTGTCGATTCCTCGGGCGTTATTCTTGACTCATTATTTTACAGCGGGGAACAATCAGTCTTTGAGGCAGGATCCGTGGGTCCGGCTCCTGCCTTAAGGGTGACTTCCACCAGGCATACGGTAACAGAAGTTTATGTGGATAGGGCAAGGCTCGACAAATTAGGTGCAGCGACCGAAATAATCATTCGAGGAACATTGACATCTGCCAATAATCCGGCACTTGTAAAAATTTATAGCGACTACACCCTGGAACTGAAATTAGCCGTTAGGGCAGAATTGTTTATCGGTTCGTAATTAATAAACAGCCTTGCCAGATAACAATTCAGAAATGCAACCGTTCATTAATCTGTCCGTAACTTCATTCAGGCCGACTTTTTTACTCAGGGCGCGCCTAAGATCATTCGGTATCCTGGCGCTGGTTTTCTCTCTTTTTCTTCTTCAAACCAAAACGAGCTTCGCTCAACTGGATGCGACCATGTACCATATGTCCACCATTCCTCAGCTAAAGAACACCAACCCCTCCAGTACCTGCGATTACAAGGTGTATGTCGGTATTCCTGCCATCTCTTCAATCTACGCAGACGTTCACTACAACGGATTTGTAATTACCGACTTATTGAAGAAGCGTTCAGATGATTCGCTTTACCTCGATATGGACAACGCAATTTCGAAAATGGGTAAACAGAATATCATAGGAGGTGCTTTTCAGCTAGACTGGCTATTGCTCGGTTGGGGTAAAGAGCAGAATCGATTCTTTATCAATATAACTGAAAAAGCGTTTTTCCGGTTCAGATACCCGAAGGACCTCATGAGATTACTATGGGAGGGCAATGCTACTTTTATTGATGATGCTGCAGATTTGAGCGGCCTGGCAATTAGGGGCACCCTTTACCGCGAACATGCATTTGGCTATGCTCGCGAAATCAATGACAAATGGACCTTAGGTGGTAAGCTCAAATACTTATATGGCATTCTAAACGTGTCTTCTAAGGTAAAGGAGCTGAGCCTTTATACAACACCCAACACATACGATCTGGTAGGCCAGTCAGATATGGTTTTGAATACGTCATTTATCGAAGAAGATGACGGATCCTCACTCGTTGATAATTTGCTTTACAAAACGGGAAATCATGGTTTGGGAATTGACCTTGGGGCAACGTACAAGGCAACTGAAAAATGGACAATTTCCCTAAGCATGATAGACCTGGGATTTATCAGGTGGAAGAACAACGCAACCAATTATTCCAATGACCTTGACCAAGTCGCATTCAGGGGCAACGCGATAACGACTTTTATCGATTCCACAAACACAAATCCTTTTGGAACCATAGCAGATTCACTTGCAATTACCTTCGATAATTTTAAAGAAACCAATAATTCCTACACCGATGGATTACAGACTAGGTTCTATCTTGGTGGCACCTTTAATATCAATGAAACGAATAAGGTAGGAGGTTTAATTCACGCGGAGTATTTCAGAAAAAAATTGTATCCCGCTTTTACGCTTTCCTATAATTATCGCATCGTGCGGTGGCTTGGGGCTTCTATCAGTTATTCAATAATGAACCGTAGTTATTTTAACCTTGGAATAGGTCTCTCCGGCAATTTAGGTCCCATACAGATTTACGTTGTTTCAGATAATATTGCTTATTTATTCAATATGGCCAAGTTTACGGGAGGGGGCGTTTTCCCTCAGAAGGCCAAGACTGCACAGCTCCACGTCGGGCTCAATTTAACCTTCAGCAAAAACGAAAAGGACAGGGACAAGGACGGTATAATCGACAAAAAAGATGAGTGTCCTGATGATCCGGGACCTGAAGAGTACAATGGTTGCCCGGATAGAGATGGAGATGCGATCATAGATATCAAAGATGATTGCCCCGATGATCCAGGCCCTGCTATATACAAGGGTTGTCCCGATCGAGATGGCGACAAGGTTATCGACAAAGAGGATAAATGCCCGGATGTGCCAGGTTCAGTAGATAATCACGGTTGCCCCCTTAAGCTGCACTTGCTGGGGCCGAAAAGAGACACTTCAATAACCGCGGATATTAATGAAGATGGATTCTTTGTGTTTGAGAATTTACCGAGCTCCAGAAGTTACCTTTTTGCGCTGGAGGCCGACAATGCTGACATGGTGGAAGAAGTTCAGGTACTAAAGACACTCGATGGGCTCGAAACGATTCTCACCGCTACCAAGGAGGAGAACGGATACTTCTTATACACGGAGTTTCTGAAACAAGAAACCCGGCTTTTCCTCATTGACGCAAAAGGAGATACGTTAATGATGGCGGAAATGAATGATGAAGGGTTTTTCGTATTCCAGCCACTTCCAGCTGATATGAGTCATCTGTTCCTTCTCGATGCCGCAGAAGACCAGCTCAAAGATGAGATACTCATCTTGTTAATCGATGATGAAGGGAACGAAAAGGTAATTCACGCAACACAGGATGGCACTAACATATTCAGGTACGAATATATTCCGCCCAAAGCAGCTGCTGATCTAGACTTAATGGTAGAAGAAGATGTGCCGGTAATCCTCCTTGAAGAGGAAAAGGAAATATTAAATACCGCATTTGAGAACCTTGAGTTTAACTCAGGAAGCGACATAATTAGCTTCGGTTCATTCAAGTCGCTGCAAGAGCTTAGTGATCTGTTATTGAAAAAGCCGGATTGGAGGATCAAACTTTCCGGACATACTGATGATATTGGATCAACAACTTCTAATCTCTTGCTCTCGAAGAAAAGAGCAGAAGCGGTAAAATCTGTACTTATAAATCGGGGCGTGAACGCCAACAATGTAATCGTTAAGTATTACGGTGAAACTAAACCTATAGAGAGCAACACAACCAATGAAGGAAGACAGAGAAACCGAAGAGTTGAAATGCTTATTATCCAGGCAGAAGATTATGTAGATCCTTCGGATTCATCCGGTGATATCAATGGTTTTGAAAACGAAACCGGACTCTGGTTTAGGGTTCAAATACTAACATCAGACAATAAGATTGATCTGGCTGATGCGAAATTTAAAGGTATAAAGAATGTGGAAGAGTATTTTGATAATGGATTACACAAGTATACGTCTGGAAAGTCCACGGACTTTAATCAACTAAACAAGGTAATGTTACCCGCCCTGAAGAAGAAGGGGTTTAAACAGGCATTCATCGTCGCTTTCAAAGATGGAAAGCGAATACCCGTATCTGATGCATTGAAGTTGTTAAACGATTAGGGGCACCCCTAGGAAGAGCTTGCGCTAATCGGTTTTCTCAGGTGTATCCTTTGGCCAGGATTGGGTTGTTCACCTTCAGCCATTCTATTCATCTTATAGAGACTCCTTAGTTTTACTGCATATTTTTGAGAAATCCTATACATAGTCTCTCCTCTCTTGGCAATATGATATTCATAGTCCTTCTTGGCTTTTGATCGTTTAGGTTGCAGATAAATAACCTGTCCCGGACGCAAATGATCGTTTCTCTTTAAGTCATTGTACTTATATATCTGCCAAAGCATCATGTCGAGGTTATTGGCAATTTCAAAGTAGGTATCCCCACTCTTGACTATTATGTATTTCACCCGATTATGAACCAGCACTTTTCTCCCTTTTCTCATGGGTTTGGATGCGTACTCTTCAGGTTCCGGAGTAAGGGAAGGCATTTCTTTCACCTGATCGTAATCATACAGCTTGTGCTTCTCTATCAAATTAATAAGCAGGACAGGATACTTGGGATTGGTAGCATATCCAGCCTTTTTCAAGCCACGCGCCCAACCCTTATAGTCTGTTCTTTTTAAATCAAAAAGGAAGGAGTACCTACCTCTTGTATTTAAAAACTGTGAGTGATCACTATAAGAATCCAACACGTTGCTGTATTTCCTAAAACACTCGTTTCTCGTATCATCATCCTGAATAAATGTCAAACCCTCCCATCCCCTATGGCATTTAATTCCAAAGTGATTGTTGGCATATACCGCCAAGGGGCTGTTCCCGTTCGCCGATTCCAGCATTCCCTGTGCCAGGGTAATGCTGGCAGGAACTCCATTCATAAGCATTTCTCTTATCGCCTCATCTTTATATCGATCTATGTATTCCCGCTGTGTCATCTTATATTCTGCCGGTTGCGAATACACAGACACGATGCTTGCTACTGCTATTGCGATCAATAATATAGAGTACTTATATGTCATTCTAAAATTGATAATTTCGTTATACGCAAAGCCGGGACACTGGTTTCATATACCAATGCCAGATTAAGATTTCACGCATTATACAAAAATATGAGTCTGAGCTTCCATATTCTACCTCTTGCTGCCCAAAGTTATAAACATCAAATTGTTAATGCCAACCCACACAGCGGCAACCCAGAATTAAACAATACGTGCAATATAAGTAGGCAAAGTTCGTTTTTTATCTACTTAACCGCACACGGTAACCCGCGCAATACCCTTTATTGATTTATCATGATATTTCGATTTGGCATTTTTACCATCGTGCTCTTACTGACGACGAGCACTTTGTTCGCCCAAAATTCACCATCACCACAAACGCAACCGGTATCGAGAAAAGCAAGTGTTTCCCAGCACACTACGGAACAATCTGTCAGCAATAAAATAATATTGAAATGGACGGCGCCTAAAACTGCTGTCTATACAGAAACCTATTCGGAAAAGTATCTATATTTTGAAGGGGCTAAGTACGATGGAATATCTCATCAAATTCCGGTGTACATAAACAGGAAGAGGTTGGCTTCCAATGTTAAAGGAATTACTGCAAGCCTCAATAATATGGAGTTCGAAGACCTGCTGTCATCTGATTTGGACAACATCACAGGAATAGATCAGATAGGTGATGAAATCGCAATAACTGCCACAGTAACTTATTTTAAGAAAATTCCTCATTCGCGAATATCCTTTGTGCCAATAAGGAAGAATGCGAGTACTGGCATATTTCAAAAACTAATATCCTTTAATCTCGATGTGGTTCCAGCCGAGTTTATTGACGGAAACAGCAAAAAGAAAAAGGCGCAATATGCAGCCAACTCTGTCTTGCAAGGTGGCTCGTGGTATAAGATCAGCGTTACTCAAGATGGAATCTACAAGCTAACCTATTCGTTTTTATCTGGCTTAGGTATCGATGTAGATAACATTAATCCACAAAACCTGAGAATATATGGAAATGGTGGCGGAATGATGCCCTATGAAAACTCTGTTTTTCGTTATGATGATCTGGAAGAAAACGCCATAGAAGTAGTGGGCGAAGCTGATGGAATTTTTAATGGAAATGACTACATCCTATTCTATGGCGAGGGGCCAGCCTCCTGGGGCTACTCCTTCCCTGACGCCAGATACAAGCACCAGCTAAACCTGTACTCAGAAAAAACCTATTACTTTCTTACTACTGACGGGGGCACCGGTACTCCAAAAAGGATTGCATCGCAAGCATCCGAATCATCTTTTAATACCACCGTAACGAATTTTGACGACTACAAATTCCATGAGGCCGAGATTGAAAACTTGTTGATATCTGGAAGAGAATGGTATGGTGAGAAATTTGATGTTGTTACTTCTTATAGCTTTCCATTTAGCTTTCCGAACATTAGCAGCAGTGTTACTCTTGAGATTTCCGTAATCGGCAGGGCAATTGCGCCCGCTACCGGAGGATTCAACGTATTGGGCAACGGCTCTGCATTGACTTCCCTGGACTTATATACGAGTAGCGTTAACGGTAATTATTTGCAGGACTACGGTGTTCCTAAGTCAGATGTAACTACCTTTTCTTCTGGTGATGCAGTCACTATTTCAGTTAGCTATAGCAAAAGTGAGCCGTCCTCTGTTGGATGGCTAAATTACATAGCGCTCAACGCACGACGAGAACTAAAAATGAGCGGTAACCAAATGGGATTCCGTGACATTCAATCGGTTGGCGCTGGTAATATTTCCAAATTTTTTATCAGCAATGCCACCTCATCCGTCAGGGTTTGGGAAGTTACCAATCCCACTAATTGTAGCGAAATGGCCGATTCGCTCTTTGGCTCTACGCTGGAGTTTAGCATAATAACAGATTCGCTAAGGCAGTTTGTTGCATTTAACGGCAACACATATTTAAGCGCCGGCGCAGTTGGTTCAATTGCTAACCAAAATATTCACGGGCTAATAGGGCAGCCTGAATTTGTTATTGTAACGAATTCCGCATTTAAGACTCAGGCAGAAGATCTCGCTGCATTTCATAGGGCCAATGACAACATGACCGTAGAGGTGGTGACCAATAGCGACGTATACAATGAGTTTTCATCAGGAGCACAAGATATCACAGCTATAAAGGATTTGATGCGTATGCTCTATAACCGCGCTGCTGATTCTACCGAATTACCAAAATATTTGCTTCTATTTGGTGATGGGTCATATGATAACCTCCACCGTCTTAGCAACAACACAAATTACATCCCAACCTATCAATCAGCCGATTCTTATCAGCCTATTTGGTCCTATGTGTCGGATGATTATTTTGGGCTATTAGATGACAACGAAGGTGACAACCCCACCGATGATCTGGATATAGGCATTGGCAGATTTCCTGTTCAATCTGCTGCTGAAGCGGAAGCGATGGTATACAAGGTAACGAATTACAACTCTTCGAATACGATGCGGGATTGGAGGAATGTTGTCTGCTTTATTGCCGATGACCAGGATGGCAACACCCATATAGACCCCTCTGATGATATCGCCATCCACATCGACACCACGTATTGTGAATACAATATTGATAAAATTTACATCGATGCATATCAGCAGGTTTCAACTGCGGGCGGCCAACGCTATCCTGAAGCTAACATTGCAATCAACAGAAGGGTTGAAAAGGGTGCTCTGTTAATAAATTACACCGGCCATGGAGGAGAGCTGGGATGGGCCCACGAGAGGATTTTGGAAAACTCAGACATCAATAACTGGTCGAATTTTAACAGCTTACCTGTTTTTACAACGGCTACTTGTGAATTCAGCCGATTCGACGACCCGGCGAGAACCGCCGCTGGAGAATTCGTTTACCTGAATCCCAATGGTGGAGGCATAGCGCTGCTTACCACTGTAAGGGTGGTCTTCTCCAATGCCAATGAAGCGCTTACCAGAAACTTTTACAAGACAGTATTCGTGCCAATCAATGGCGAAATGCCAAGACTAGGTGATATTGTAATGATTACCAAAAACAAAACGGGCAATGGAGTAAACTCCAGAAAATACTGTTTACTAGGAGATCCTGCATTGCGGCTTGCATATCCAGAACACGAAGTACTAACGGATTCAATTAATGGTCAGGTGCTTATGGGCGATAATGATACTTTAAATGCGCTTAGCTTAGTAACAATCAGCGGGCACATTGATAACACAGCAGGAGGAAAATACACTTCATTTAATGGAACGGTGTACCCAACGGTGTACGATAAAGCCCTGGTAATTACAACATTAAAAAATGATCCGGATAGCGACGTTAAAAATTTCGATCTGCAGAAAAGCATTCTCTTCCGTGGAAAAGCCACGGTAACCAATGGTGAGTTTAATTTTTCATTTATAGTGCCGAAGGATATAGCATACCAAAATGATTTTGGGCGCATAAGTTATTATGCCGAAAATGGCGTTACGGATGCCCACGGTTGCTACGAAGAGTTTATTATCGGGGGTTCTGCCAGTAACATCGCAGCAGATAACACCGGGCCACAGGTAGATCTTTATATGAATGACACCAGCTTTGTCTTTGGCGGTATTACAAATGAGAGTCCGACTATGCTGGCATTCATTTTTGATGAGCATGGCATCAACACCAGCGGAAATGGAATCGGACATGACCTCGTGGCGATTTTAGATGGGGCAACCAACAATCCTATCATCCTCAACGACGACTATATCGCCGATCGGGACACCTATAAAAGCGGTTCTATTTCCTATGACTTTTCTGACCTGGAGGAGGGAAATCATACCCTGAGCCTGAAAGTTTGGGATGTTTACAACAATTCTACGGAGGCGATTACCGAATTTGTAGTTGCTCCATCAGCAGAGCTTGCTTTAAGCCACGTTCTCAACTATCCAAACCCCTTTACCACCTATACCGAATTTTGGTTTGAACACAATAGGCCGGGACAAAACCTGGATGTACAGATTCAGATCTTTACAATCTCCGGCAGGCTGATTAAAACGATCAATACAAGTGTTTTTACGTTAGGCTATAGGCCCGATCCGAAAATATATACTGATCTTATATGGAATGGAAAAGATGACTTTGGAGATAATATTGGAAGGGGGGTTTATGTATATCACCTAAAAGTAAAAGCAGAAGATGGCTCGTTTGCCGATAAGTTTGAGAAATTGGTGATCCTGAATTAAAGATGTGCTTAACAATAAAATATAACTCGCTTCGTTGTATAGAAAGCTTCGGAGATGACTCGCTGGAACCATTCGCAATAAACCACGTATAATTGCTATATTTGCACGGGAGGACACCTGATTAAAACTGATGAAAAGGCTCATAAAAAAGACAGCTTATAGGCAGCTGGCAACATTGATGTTGTCTTTGTTGGTTATTGCTTTTGGCACGCGCTCGACACAGGCCCAGATACAAACCAATCAGCTTAATGGCGGTACGGTAAATACCATTACCACTGCAGTTCCATTACTGTTGATTTCTCCGGATGCCCGTTCAGGGGCAATGGGAGATGCAGGTGTTGCATCCAAGCCCGATGCCAATTCTGCTCATTGGAATCCTTCAAAATTCGCGTTTATCGATGACGACATGGGGTTCTCTGTATCCTATACCCCCTGGCTTCGTGCTTTGGTGCCAGACATTAATTTGGCATACCTCTCAGGGTACAAGAGAATTGACAAAAACCAAACAATAGGTCTCTCGTTGTTGTATTTTTCTTTGGGAAATATCATTTTTACCAATATGGTTGGTGAGGTAACCGGAGAGTTCAACCCCAATGAGTTTTCCATCGACGGAACCTACGCGAGGAAGCTATCTGACCACTTTTCAGGTGGAATAGCGCTCAGATACATTTATTCGAACCTTACCGGTGGGTATTACATTGAAAGCGCCGGTCAATCCAAAGCGGGCCAGTCAATTGCAGCGGACATTTCTGTTTACTATCAAAACGACGTAGAGCTTGGCGATAAATCTGGAGAATATGCCTTTGGATTGAATATTTCAAATATTGGATCGAAGATGTCTTATACAGAAACTGCAGATCGTGATTTTATCCCCATCAATTTGAGATTGGGAGGGCGGCTGTCTGTTGATATCGACGAATATAACTCCATATCCATAATAGCCGACGTTAATAAACTGTTGGTTCCTACTCCTCCAGTATATGAGTTGGACAGCGCGGGAAATCCCGTTCAGGATGCGTCCGGAAACAAAGTAATCCTTTATGGGAAGGATCCAAACCGTTCGGTTGTCAGTGGTATGGTAGGTTCATTTAACGATGCCCCGGGAGTACTAAACAGCAGCGGCGAGAGAAGCATTGGCAAGGAGGAGTTGAGAGAAATCACCTACTCCATAGGTTTGGAATATTGGTATTCAGGTCAGTTTGCGGTAAGGGCTGGCTACTTTCATGAACACGCGACAAAGGGTAATCGAAAGTTCTTCACCTTAGGTGCCGGGTTAAAATACAACGTCTTCGGAATTGACTTTGCTTATCTAATTCCTACAGAAGCAAAGCATCCATTGGAAAACACACTTCGTTTTACGCTGCTCTTTGATTTTGAAGGCTTAAAAGAGCAAAACGAAGAAAGCCCTCCCAAATCCTAAACCTTCGAATCGCCTTTCCTTGCTTACTTTCATTTTTGTAATTTAGTTCTCCATTTAGCACCCCATTAATGGATATAAGAGTAGGCTTTGGGTTTGATGTTCATCAGTTACACGATGGTCAAGATTTTGTTATCGGCGGTGTTCATATCGAACACACCAAAGGCGCTGTTGGCCACTCCGACGCAGATGTGCTCATCCATGCCATATGCGACGCAATGTTAGGCGCAGCAAATCTACGGGATATAGGCACACATTTCCCCGACAGCGACGGTATTTATGAAAATATTGACAGCTCTATTCTTCTAAATAATGTAAATGGCCTTCTTGTCAGGGAAGGGTACTCAATTAGTAACATCGACTCCACGGTGTGTTTAGAAGCGCCTAAAATCAAGCCCTACATTGTCGAAATGCAGGAGCATCTGGCTGAGATTATGAAGATCGACCTGAGTAGAATCTCTATTAAAGCAACTACTAGCGAGAAAATGGGGTTTATAGGTCGCGAAGAAGGTATAGCTGCTTATGCTACTGTTCTGATTCAGAAGCCTTCTTCTTAATCAACCTGCCTTTTAGCTTATAAAAATAACTTAAGCCAATTATATAAGAATACTTTGGGTTATTCACGTTGAACTCCCTTTGAATTCTGTAAAAGATCGATACCTCATTTCTTTTATTGAGATCCAGATCGAAGCCAAGTGTATATCGAACCTTGTCAAATTGTTTTCCCGTTATATTCAGATACACTTCAGAAGAAACATAAGGGCTGAACTTTTTGTCCAAATCCAGTTTCAATGTTAACTTATTCCGGTCGTAGTAGTCCGTTCTGGGACCATTGTTACGTTGTCCGGTTTCCATTTGTATTCGCGCTCGGTAGAGCGCGATAATTGGCTTTGCTTTATATCTGATACGTATGTCGCCATGGAAGCGGTTGGTAATTCTGTAAGTGCCATCTAATCGCTGAACATTTTTAAATCTATAGTTTCCAGAAAACTTCAAGTACTTGTTTAATCTGAAGGCAAGTCCAATTTCGGAAAAAAAGTTTTTTACAGATGAGATGTTCTCGTTTATGCGAACCTGCTCTTCAAAATTCAGGCTTACTTTTTTGGTAATGTTTTTACTAATTCCCGCTCCTGTCCACAGTTCTGCATCACTGGTTTGAGCCGCTACAGATCCGCTAATGGCAGCTGCGCAAATTATGAAATAACACCTCTTTATGAACCCCGTCATCGTCAATTATTACACTCTGTTTACTGTTTTCCTAAAAAGGATATAACCGCGTAGGAGGTTGATGAAGCTGTGATCAACTGGCAGTAATAAATCCCTGAGGCGAGACCTGATGGTTCAAATGGTATATAGTGTTGCCCCATACCCATGACGCCCTCTGTGAGTGTTGTTATCTCCTTTCCATAAGTGTCAATTATCCTGAGCTTTACATGCTGACGCTTATCCAGTGAAACTCTTATGGTGGTTGAATGATCAAAGGGATTTGGGTAAGCCTTTAAGGATACTGTACTGCTGTTGCCGGGCATCTCCTCTTTTCCAACAATACAAGGGGTAAATCCAGCACCAGGAGATCCTCCGAAACAACCCGCAAACCAATTGTAATAGCTGCTAAGATTATTATACGGGTCTAGCAATTCCAAGGTCGGCCCATATCCATTTGCAGCCGAAGGCCAGAGGGAATCGCCTGTAAAGCTCAAGGACAAATACAGCTGATTGTCAGCATCGAATAGCCTTAATTTTTCGCCTGAGCTACTTATTCCAAAATTGAATGGCCCCATATAATTGTTCACCGAATTATTGTACAACACAAATTTCGCCGTGTCTTCACAAAGAACCAGATATTCATTCTGTGCCAACACTGTGCTATCTGGTATTGTAAAAGAATTATTTGCTGAATCTCTCAATACCCAGCCAGAAATATCTACGTCAACGGTTCCATAGTTATGCAGCTCAACCCAGTCGCCAGCGTCCCAATTCACAATGGATCTGTAATTAATCTCACTGAAAGTAATCCTGTTCGTATCGGGTTCCCCGAAAAAATAAGCCGTAAACACTTCGTTTGTATCGATGTTAAGCGTAATAGACGGGCTGTAATCTGGGGTGGGTATGAGATTCAGCGACTGCCAGAACGAAAATTCATACCCGGGATTAGGATAAGCTGTTATGGTAACCGGTACCCCATCAAAGTAAATACCTGCCCAGGGCAAAGAATCGGGCGTTACCGTGCTTATTTTTACAGTGCCCGCGCCTTCCGGATACACATCCAGTGTAACCATCACTTGTTTGTTCAGGCCGAACTCTTGCTCTACATGGTATCTGGCCGGACCTGGACGTCCATTGATAAAGCCAATCAGGCTAGCCTCAACATTAACCTGATACCAGCTGTTGAAATCGCCTCCCCATCTATCGATGTGCCGAGGCATTTCTCCAATAATGGAATCCCTGTATGAATAGGCCAAATTCCTTAATACCTTAGCATGAAATACGGTATTTATTAAATCGGCATATCGGTTAATGAAGTAGTTTTTGAACGTGGTATTCAGCAAAAGGGAGTTCAGCATTGCTGCGTGTGCCGTATTGGATTGCGTTGTTACCCTGTTGATATCATTATCATTTGGTGTGCCTCCAAAGCCAAGGCCAAAGTCCATGTCGGTGACGATGTACCTCCATTTGGATCCAGTCTTTTGCGATTTCCAGTACTTGATGTTATTCTGTGGCCAATCCCAATTGACATAATAGGTTTGGGTGATAAAATGATCACAAAAGTTTTCAATGTCGAGCTGAGCCTTCACGGCATCGTAGTTAGCCTGATTGGCCATACTATTGGTAATAATGAAAGTGGCCAGATTGATAAAATCGCTGTTCGAGCCCTCCATAACGGCACCATCAAATTGCAGTATATCCACACTATCGGGATCCACACCAAAATTCTCCGCCAGATAATATTTGCTAATTTTTTCTCTGATATTTTGAATTCCCCAGAACTCTCCATTCAAATACACAATGGCTGGCACATAATCCTGATAATCGTTAAAAGTATTCTCAACAGCCTTGTGCATCAAAGCATCTCTGAAGAAGGTTCCATTCTGTGCAGTTTCATTGCCGGAAGTTCTGAGAATGAACCTCTTAAAGCTATAAATTTCCTTGTCCGGAAAGAGCTGATAATCCAGTGTGCTCTTGCCCCACCTGCCTTTGGCAAGAATGCGCAAAGATTTCTGCGGTTGTGATCTTGACCATCCCCCGTGTATTTTCATTCCAAAATCCTGATCAAACTGCAAGACCTCGTCGGCACTATAATATTCCATGTGAATGGGTATTTCCCAGTTTTGCCAGAAGTTCGCTCCAAAATTGGGTATGCCCGGGTCTGCGTTGGGGCCCAACACATAAATCCCGGTGTTAAAATCCCACAAATTTTCCGGATCAGTTGTTATCGATAAAACCGGCAAGGTCGAATTATCATCAATAAAATAACTCTTGGTGATAATCTCGCTGGGTAGGTATCCAATAGCAAAGGCTCTTGCTCTGATGATCATGTTTGAGTCAATACCTATAGACGCACTGTACAATGGGTCCGACATATCCGGAACGCTTCCATCCATCGTTATTCTTATTTGAGAACCGGGGAACGAGTTCGTTATCGTCAGTGTCTGATTTACCATATAAAATCCGCCTGCTAACGAAAACATGGGATCGTCAACATATCCGGAAGAAGTGGATGAGCTATTATTGGTGGCATCTGGTGTGGGTGTGCCGAAATACGCGTCGTTTACGCTGCCGTCCGGAAAGCTACCATATGAATTGTCTTGCAGATAGGGGTATCGAACGGTATCGATAATGGCATTGGCTGGATCTAACAGATAAACCATTTCGCCATCTCCACTTAGCTTGAAGTCAGTGTGTAAGTACGACTGGCCCGGGGAATACCACACTGGTAATGGATCATAATAGGTAGTGCTATTCTTGATACCAACGGACAAAAAGGGCCTTGCGGTCAGATCGGAAGAGAAGGTGTTCACGTTGTGTGCCTGAACGGTTAGCACATTGGTGCCAATTACCAAAACCGACTTGAGCTGAGCTTCAGTTATCTTCCATTCATCAGGCAATTGCCCCTGGTATAGCAGGGCTTCGTGCTCTACGTAAGCCAGGCCATCATATGGCGTGGGCGTCCCGTTAATTCCAACATTTGCCCTTACCATCTCCACTCCATTTAAATATGACACAAATGAATCGTCATAATCCATATGGAAAACAGCATTGGCCAAGGTGGCTGTATCGATGATGCTGAACTCATGTCGAATAAATACGGATGACAGAGGAGGGCTGAGAATCGTTGCATCATCACCGTCTCCATAGCCAATCCCTCCGGTACCCAGCAGCCAGGCAGAGTCATCAAAACCCAAATCCGTCCAGGTTGTGTCCACTGGTGCGGTCGGCACTATGTACCTCCAGACAAGGTTATCTTTTACAACAGATTCCCAATGGTCAATGCTCGTTTTTCTATCCTTTTCAGAGGCAAAAACAGTTACGTATCCTCCCGGCTGTATCATCACTGAAGGGAAAGTCCAGAATCTTGTCGTGTCTGAATTATCGCTTAACGAATAGCCCTGAAGATCAACAGCTGTGGCACCTGCGTTGTACAATTCGATGAAGTCTGGGTAATCTCCATCCTCATCTGCGGTAATGCTCGCGTTTCGCGAGCACACCTCATTTATCGTCACCTGGGAGTAGGCACCCAACACATTTGCTGAGAGATACACTGCCACCATAAAACCGATGCGCCTCACTTGCTTCATAGTTTTATCCATTTTTTCTGGTAACAATTACCGCCTGCGCAGAATTCGATGAAATAGATGCCCGCCGGCGCGTGCTCTGCAACGTTGAGCAGCTGTATTGTATAATCGCCCGGGCTATACGCCTGTTCGTTTTCGAGCATCCTAACTTTTCCAAGTAGATCGATTAGTCTTATGGATATAAGCGAAGGATTCTTTAGCTCAAATGAAATGCTGCTTTCCCCGTCTCCAGGATTGGGGAATACGTTAAATGCATTTTCATTGTTCTCCTTATCAGCTATACTGATAACAACATTTACAGTCAGTTCAAAAGTGTCTATTGAACATATGTTGGAGGCTATGAGCCGAACCGTTCTGCTGCCCAGGCTCGAATAAAGATGCGTCGGATTTTTCTCAGTGCTCGTTGTGGAATCTCCAAAGTCCCAGAAGTAGGTGTTGGCACTTGTTGAGAGGTTCACAAAAACGGTTGAATCAGTATTGGTGACCGGCCCGGTCCAAAAGCTGGCACTTACATCCTGATGTATGGTAACTTCTACGGTAGCTAGCTCCCAGCAGAATAATGAATCACTGATGTAAACACTGTAAACCGTAGTAGAATCAGGGCTCACCGTGATTGATGCCGTCATTTCCCCTGTCGACCACAAATAGGAGCTTCCACCAGTTGCGGAAAGGGTTACAGATCCACCCGGACAAACATAATTGTCTGGCGTGATGGTATAGGAAATCGCAGAACAATACACACAGCTGCTATCGCTGGTATTCGCCAGGGGATTGTAATTGATGGCAGCAGTATCCATGCACCCAAAATATATTGGTGGTGGTGGTGGAATATTCAATATCTCGGTAACGTAATATGCAATCGGGCCAGTTGTATCTATAAAAGGCACCACAAACTCCTTTACCAATGCATGCCGTATTCCCTTTGCATAATAGAGGAAGTACTCGACGGTGTCCAGCGTTGCACCATTAAAATTCCCGTCTATAAATGTGCTGTCATACCTGTATTCTGTTGTATGAACTCTGAGCACGCTATCGTAAGACCCTAAACCCGTTAACATTGTGCCCCATCCGTCAGCATCAATTTTCTTATAAAGGTGATAGTCGATTGTATATACAATTGGGGCTGAGCCGATCAAGATTTGGAGCTCGGTAAGGGCGTAGGTGCTATCAGAATATCCATAAGTATACTGGTTGCTTAGCAGCGTGTCTTCCCCGGGCGGATTCATATGGAAGAACAGCGTATCGATGGTTGCGGTGTCGAGAATATAGCCTACCCACACCGTGCCGTTCTGCCAAAATCCAGATACGTCAGTGGCAAAGTATGTATATTGGTCGTAACCCAAAGTGCCCATGGTAGGGTAATATCTCGATAGAGAGGATGATGGATATTGAGCAGAAAACGGCCCTGCTGTTGCTGCCAGATAGTCGACTAGCTGATTTCCATAGGTAAATCCACCGGTGAAATCATACGATTGACCCGGCCCAGCTGCGGAAACGGGCGGAATATTGATAAAAGCAACATTATTCAGCAGATAGTTCGTTCCCACAACAGGAAACTCACTGCTATCCAAGCTTACCTGGGCCTGCACACGAAGGCAAGTGATTGTAAGTAGAAGCAATAGAAGGCATCTCCTTTTCATACTGTATCCTACTCTGCATTTGTTCTGCGTTCGGTTTCTTCCTGAAGCGAGGAATATGCTCCTGCCTCCTCATAATAAAACACCCTCACCCTTGCCGTATCTCTCAAAAAATCAATTCTACCTATCTCGGTCCTGTGGATATTCAAGCCGGTTCTTTCGCGTAGGTCTTCCAGGAGTTGTTGGTGATTCTCGGGTTTTATCAGTTCTATTTTTTCCATAATGACCGTTTGCCTCGATTCATGCTTCAATAACCAAACCTTCTCTAAGCCATAGGTTAGCGCAGCAATCATAAAATTCGTAAAAACCAGCTCCGTGTAGCTGATCTTCTTATTGGCCAGTCCATTTATGGCTGAGATTCCTATGACAACGAACAGGTATGTCATTTCCTTGATCGGAATAGGATCTGTGCGATACCTGATTATGCCGAAGATGGCAAAGAGGCCAAGTGCAAATCCCAGTCCCAGCTTTACATTGGAGAGTAGCTGACAAAGGAAAAACACAATAACGCTAAACATCAAATAGGTGAACAGATAATCTTTGCGTTTGGTTACGGGATAATAAATATATCTCACCACCAAAACGGAAATAAATAGATTAAATCCGAATCGGGTTATCAGCTCAAGAAAGTCTTCGGTGTCAATTAGTTTAACTCCGAATACCTTCGTCAGCTCTATAAACTCAAGCTCCCACAGCATATCTTAATTTATTAATGGTTATTATTTTGGGTTTAAACCTGTTGTACTTAATATCTTCTTTAAACAGATTGTTTTTTACATCTGAATTCATAAGAACTGTACCAATGCAATACTTACTTATCCGCATGGGCCTGATTCTAAACTTCTTCATGGTTTGGATAAATGAGGAGCGAACATTATACTTTTCCTGTTTTACCTCAGCAATTATCAGCTCTGATACCGAAACCTTCTGGTCATTCAGCTCAAATTTTAAATCCAAATCAATTGTAACCCTCTCCTTGGTAGTTAGGCTTACCAGTGTAATACGCTTAAACTCGTTGGCCAATTTTGCGCCCAGCTCTTCTGCAGGTAGTGGAAAATATTTGACTAAAAACTCAATAGACCTGGCAGAAAAATCAGGACGAATATCCGATCTTTTGGTTCTTTTTTTAACGGTTCTGCCCTTGTTGCTCTTGTATTTCACTTCCAGGTAACAGAGTTCCGTATCAACATATTTTCTATACCTCACCTTGTGGCGATTCATTTTACCATTGTGGTGTTGTGTGTACAATTTCAGCTTTTCGGTATCGAAGTATAAAGAATTGTACTGGCTGAGCTTCTTGCCATTAATCTCCAACACAGAATAACTCTGTGAAAGCTCCTTCAACACAGCAGACAACAAGCTGGAAGTAAAAACAAACTTTGTGTCCATTCTGCTCAGCAGCTTTACGCTGTCCATCTCCTCAAGGGTTATAGGGCTAAACTCTCTCGATATGATTTCGGCGAAGCTCATCTATCTTTTATCAATTCCCAGAACCGGAAGCTGAATTGCTTCCCCTTCAGTTGTTATTTGAGTGAGCAACTCTTTGGTTTCAGTGCCACTCGTACACGTGAGACAATCAGAAAACGCATATATTTTATAGGAGCCCTCTATCAGCCCGCTGAACTGAAAAACCCCGCCTGCTCCGCTTTTTGTTCTTTCAAAATAGGCTTGGTCATTATCATAAACTATGTAAACATCCTCGTCCAATTTCGCATATACTATAGGATTAGAGGTAGAGGTGGTATAGTCTGTCAGCTGAACCATTCCTGAGATGTACCCACTTCCGTCATCTATATCGATATTCTTAACCAGCTCAATATCTGAGGCTGTTACAACTTCTTTTTTGTCTTTTATTTCGACCTCTACTTCCTTTGCTTCCACCCCCGAGGCACAGCTATTGCAATCCGAATAGGCAAACAATTTGTAATTGCCTTTTCTGAGATATTTAAAATTGTAGCTGCCATCGCTATGGGAATTGCTGTTCTCACCATACACTGTATTGTCACCATATATTATGTATACGTCTACGTCTCTGGCCTCCTCTTTTTTAAGAAATTTACCATTGGGGTCATAAAGATTATTGTACAGCTTCCCCTCTATCGTTGCCTTGCCGCCCTCGCCTTCTTCCTTTTTGCAAGACTGTACAACAACTGTGAGCAGGATGATCAATATTACTACGCTGTATTTATTCATTTGTCGTTTTATTAAGTTAAGCATTTAACCTTTATCACCTCAACACAGCTACTTAGGTCATGTTAAGACGCCTTCTAGCTTGAACGGTTGTCTAATCTAGAATCTATGTATGAGAATTTATACTGATCGCCGAATATAGCAAAACAAGCAGTTCATCAAATTGCATATAATAGTAAAGTTAAGAAAGAATTAAACAAGAAAAGTCAATTTGACATATAATGATAGACTAGGTTTAATTTAGCTTATCCCAATTGGGATATAAATCATTACATTTATATCTTGCACCCGATTATAAAGAGAAAAACATCCAGGGTTGAGTAACTCAGTAGAAATAGTATTTAGCATTGAAGTGCTGGAGAGCGCTGCGGAGCTTTCATCTGAAGACCAGTCGCTACTGGAAATAGCCTATAAAGCGCTAAAAGATGCTTATGCTCCTTATTCTAAATTTAACGTGGGTACAGCATTGCTTCTGAAAAATGGCGAGGTGGTGATCGGCAATAATCAGGAGAATGTTGCATATCCTTCGGGTTTATGTGCAGAACGAGTAGCATTATTTGCGGCTGGTGCCCAATATCCGGATATTCCGGTAACAACAATTGCGATTACCGCCCAATCGGATACCGTAAGTATTGACGAACCCCTTGCTCCATGCGGAGCGTGCAGACAAGTGATGTGTGAAACAGAGAACAGATATGGACAAAAAATTAAAGTGCTCTTAAAAGGAGACGCTGATAAAATCTACGTTATTAACAGCGTGTCCGATATTCTTCCATTGTCATTTACCCCTGATAAGCTTGCCGTTAAGTAAGCCTAAATCATGCGAGGAAAAAGGATCGCTATTTTATTATAAATTTGCATAATCTGTCAAGAAATACCCAATGCCGAAAACACTCACAAAAACGATGATACGGCCCAAACATTCTCAGAAAACCTATCTGGAGTGGTTTCGGTTGATGTATCTTATTCGAAAATTTGAGGAAAAGGCAGGGCAGCTGTATATTCAGCAAAAAATCCGAGGGTTTTGTCATTTATATATTGGTCAGGAAGCCCTGGTGGCGGGATGTGTTTCAGCTATTAACAAACCGGACAATCTTATTACTGCATACAGAGACCATGCACATCCTCTTGGAAAGGGTATGCACCCAAAATATGTAATGGCGGAGCTATATGGAAAAGCTACTGGGTCAACCAAGGGTAAAGGTGGCTCTATGCACATATTCGATGTGAAGAACAGGCTGTTCGGTGGCCATGCGATTGTTGGTGCGCAAATTCCCCTGGGAGCGGGCATCGCCTTTGCTGAGAAGTACAAAAAGACCCGGGCAGTTACCCTGTGCTTTATGGGGGATGGTGCAGTGCGGCAGGGGGTACTGCATGAAACATTTAATATGGCAATGACCTGGAGGCTCCCGGTAATATTTGTCATTGAAAACAACAATTACGCCATGGGTACTTCCGTTAAGCGAACCTCTAACGTAACCGATCTTTACAAGCTGGGCGCCGCTTATGACATGCCTTCCTTTCCCGTTGATGGAATGCGCTGCGAAAGCGTGCACGAGGCGGTATTAGAGGCGGCGAAAAGGGCCAGAAGTGGCGACGGCCCAACGCTGCTGGAAATGGTAACTTGCAGATACAAAGGGCATTCAATGTCTGACCCTGCCAGCTATCGTTCAAAGGAAGAAGTTGAAGAGTACAAGGCACGCGACTGCATTGAACATGTTTTGGCGGTGATAAAGAAGCATAAGTTCGCAAATGCCAAAGAGCTCGATGCCATCCGTAAAAAGGTAAAAGCACAAATCGATGAATCAGTTACATTTGCCGAAGAATCTCCGTATCCAGAACTCGATGAGCTGTATAAGGATGTGTACATGCAAGCTGATTATCCTTATATAATTGAATAAATAATGGCCGAAGTTGTAAGAATGCCCAAGTTAAGTGATACCATGACCGAAGGTGTTGTGGTAGAGTGGCACAAGAAAGTGGGCGATAAAGTGGAGTCAGGTGACTTGCTGGCAGAAATTGAAACGGACAAGGCAACGATGGAATTTGAATCATTCCAGGAAGGCGTGCTGTTATATATCGGCGTAAAGAAGGGCCAAACAGCAGCTGTGGATGCAATTTTAGCTATCCTCGGAAAGAAGGGTGAAAAAATTGACAAAATCCTGAAGGAAGAGAAGAAAAACGGAATACCTAAACCTGTTGAGAAAGAAATAGTGGACTCCGTAGTGCCACAACCGCCGACTGCAGAACCTGTCGCAACGCTGGCGCCGCAGCCCACTCCAGGGCCTGCTTCCTCTTCTGGTGATAGGGTAAAGGCATCGCCAATGGCTAAGAAACTAGCCAATGAGAAAGGGGTTAACATCTCGTTCATCAATGGTACAGGTGATGGCGGCAGGGTTACCAAAAAGGATATTGAGAGCTATCTACATTCTGCTGCCGGAGGAACCTCGTCCATTTCGGAAGAAAAGTTCACGGAGGTTGGTCTTTCACAAATGCGAAAGACTATTGCTACGAGGCTTGCTGAAAGCAAGTTTACCGCTCCGCATTTTTACCTGACGGTTCATATAGATATGGACCGGTGTATTGATGCG
Organism: Flavobacteriales bacterium; assembly: GCA_012966015.1. Classification (GTDB taxonomy): domain Bacteria; phylum Bacteroidota; class Bacteroidia; order NORP154; family NORP154; genus NORP154. Next base: position 30,669 of record DTRI01000037.1, read on the forward strand.
CGTACCTCTATCAACGCTACGTCGAATGTCAAGATCTCTTTTAATGATATCGTTATAAAGGCAGCAGCAGCAGCCCTTAGAAAACACCCAGCCATAAATTCCTCCTGGCTCGGCGATCGAATCAGGTATAATGAACACATAAATATAGGAGTGGCCATTGCTGTTGAAGATGGGCTTTTGGTGCCCGTTGTGCGTTACGCCGATGGCAAGACACTTACACAGATTAATATCGAGGTAAAAGATTTTGCTGTAAAAGCCAGGGAAAAAAAGCTTCAGCCAGAAGATTGGGAGGGCAATACGTTTACAGTATCCAATCTGGGCATGTTTGGTGTTGATCAGTTCACCGCAATTATAAACACCCCGGACGCTTGTATTATGGCAATTAGCGGTATAAGAGAAACGCCAATAGTTAAAAATGGAGCAGTTGTGCCTGGAAATTTGATGGCTGTTACACTTTCCTGTGATCACAGGGTGGTGGATGGTGTTTCTGGCGCTGAATTTCTGCAGACCTTCAAGCACATGATGGAGAATCCCGTTCTTTTCCTGGGAGCGAGCTCTATATAACAAGCGTTTGAGGTAAGCCGAATACACACACCTAGCATATCAGCTGCGAATTGCGAGCTGGCATATGTCGGCCATACAGAGCAGTGCCTTCAACCTGATAATGCCGGCACTCTATTACATGCAACATTGTTGTTACTTTTGTTAGACTAAACAACGCTCAGCTACCAATATCATGTCGCTGCAATACCTAGAAACTGCCATTACTTACCTCAAGGGTGTGGGTCCCAAGCGCGCCGATGTTTTAAATAAAGAGCTGGGTGTTTATACGTTTGGCGACCTCCTCACCGTGTACCCTTTTCGTTATGTGGACCGGACAAAATTCTATAAGATAAGTGAAATAAGCTCCGATCTGCCCTTCATTCAGCTCAAAGGAAAGATCGTCTCTGTTGAAACGCTGGGGAAGGTTCGGCAGAAACGCCTGGTGGCTCTGTTCAAAGACGATACGGGAATGGTTGAGCTGGTTTGGTTCCGGGGCATCAGCTGGATTAAGTCGGGATTAAAACCCAATACCGAATACATAGTCTTTGGCAGGCCCAATATTTACAACGGAAAGGTGAATATCCCCCATCCGGAAATGGACCCTGTTAATGCGAAAAACAGCACAACAGCGTCAGCCTTACAGGCGGTGTATCCCTCAACAGAAAAGCTGACAGCGAAAGGCCTCAATAGCAGGGGCATCGGCCTGTTGGTAAAAGAGCTAATGTCTGGCATGCAAGGGACTTTCCCTGAGCCGTTATCAGATGAAATCCTGAAGACGGCTAATCTGTGCAGCAAAAGAGATGCGTTGATAAATATTCATTTTCCAAAAAGTCCCAATTTATTAAACAAGGCTCAATACCGTTTGAAATTTGAAGAGCTCTTTTTCATTCAATTGCGATTGCTCATGCTACGGGATTCCCAAAAGCGCAACATCAGGGGTTTCCCCTTTCTTAAAGTGGGTGACTTATTTAATCAATTCTATAAGGATGTTTTGCCATTCGACTTAACGGGTGCACAGAAACGTGTAATGAAAGAAATAAGAGAAGACATTGGGTCTGGCAAACAAATGAATCGTCTGTTACAGGGGGATGTGGGAAGTGGCAAGACGCTTGTTGCGTTAATGTCCATGCTGATTGCATTGGACAACAGGTACCAGGCCTGCATGATGGCCCCCACAGAAATTCTGGCAAACCAGCATTACCAAACCATCAGCCAGTTTGTCGATGCGCTGGGAATAAGGGTGGCACTGTTGACAGGCTCCACCACAGCAGCCAAAAGAAAAGAGCTCCATGCTGCACTTGAATCAGGAGAAATCAATGTTTTGCTCGGCACGCATGCCCTGATAGAGGACAAGGTAAAATTTAACAATTTGGGCATGGTGATAATAGATGAGCAGCATAGGTTTGGTGTAGCCCAGCGTGCAAGGCTTTGGAAAAAGAGCGAAAACAATCCGCCACACATTTTGATTATGACGGCAACTCCTATTCCCCGAACCCTTGCCATGACGCTTTACGGCGACCTGGATGTTTCCGTGATTGACGAATTACCTCCAGGGCGAAAAGAAATAAAAACCATTCATCGATATGATACTTCGCGGCTAAAGGTGTTTGGTTTCATGAAAGAGCAAATAAAAAAGGGGCGGCAGATCTATGTAGTGTATCCGCTCATACAGGAATCTGAAAAGCTGGATTACAAAGATTTAATGGATGGATATGAAAGCATTACCAGAGAATTTCCCATACCCGAATACCAGATCAGCATTGTGCATGGAAAGATGAAATCAGATGTAAAAGAGTTTGAGATGCAGCGGTTTGCCCGGGGAAAAACACAAATCATGGTGGCAACCAACGTAATCGAGGTGGGCGTGGATGTGGCCAATGCAACAGTTATGGTATTGGAAAGCGCCGAGAGATTTGGGCTGTCACAGCTGCATCAGCTCCGCGGCAGAGTAGGCCGGGGTGCCGACCAATCTTACTGTATTTTAATGACCGACGACAAGCTAAGCAGCAACAGCAAGCTGAGAATGGAGACGCTGGTCCGCACCAATGATGGTTTTGAAATTGCTGACGTGGACATGAAATTGAGGGGCCCCGGTGATTTAGAGGGAACTCAACAAAGCGGAACGCTGGAGCTGAAGATCGCAGACATTGTTAGAGACGGACAGATTATACAGTATGCCAGAGAATTGGCAACGAAAACCCTGCACGAAGATCCCCTCTTAAAGGCCCCGCCAAATTCAAATATGGCTGTGCAGCTGGCGACTTTAAACAAATACCACAAGGACTGGAGTCAGATTTCATGATTACCTGCAATTCTGAGCAGGGCGAAGAATCTTTGGTTCCTCAACAACTAGATTCTTCGCCTCACCTGAGGCTCGCTCAGAATTACGGTTGGATTGCATACTTTTGCCAAAGCATAAAGAGCTAAATAATGAAGCACACATTAGCAATAACAATCCTGGCGGCCTTCTCGCTTACGGGCTTTGTAAAACAGGAATCCCCGGCTGTAGATAATGAAAAGTTTTGCAATACGCTTCAGGCGCTGCTCGGCGCTGCTTCAGCGGGTTTTGAATCGATCAAGGGTACCGCAACCGAGAGAATGATTACGGGAAACAAAAAATCATTCTTCATTTCAAAAGTCAGCTTCGGTAACGGAAGTGATTGCTACATCAACACTTCTGAAGCCTATCCAGAGTGCGAATGTATTTTGGCAAGTGACAGCAGAATAACTCCAGAACTGATTGCTGAGTACAACAGCTATAAAGGAGCAGTAGAAGCCTGTCTTCCTACGGGATGGAGAATTGCTGAGCAAGACAGTACCAACAATGCTTATCTAAAGGGAAGAAAATACAAAAAGTTGGTGGTGCGCGAAGATATCACGGGCAAAAAGGTGAAGTTCCACCTGTATATGTACAGCAGCATGATAGAGAAGAAGAGGGTTGTTGAGCTAAAGATTGAAGGAATAGGCAAGAAGCAATAAATTGAAGAGCCTTATACAATACATCCTTCAGAAAACCTTGGGTTTTCAAAATTACCTCTTCATTTTTTCGTTGTTCAAGATTAAGACACTACAGTACGACGAGAAAGAACGCGACTTTCTTCTTTTTTGCGAAAGCATAGAAGAAAAAGGCGTTATTCTAGATATTGGCGCCAATATTGGAATCATGACTGCCATCCTTGGTATGCGCTTTGAAGATTCTGCAGTAATTTCCATAGAGCCCATCCCTCACAATATTTTGGCCTTAAAAAGGGTTATCTCTTTTTTAAATCTCAAAAACGTTAAGATTATGGAAATCGCTCTTGGTTCATCAGATGAAGAAGTTGAAATGGTGCTCCCCGTTCACAGCGGGGTAAAAAAACAAGGCCTGAGTCATGTTGTTGGCGACAACGATGCTCCTGAGGGTGAGAAGTTCACGGTGCCAAGTACTCGGCTTGACAGCTTAACAAGCTCCTTCCCCGATAAGGTTGTCGCAATTAAGCTCGACGTAGAAAACCATGAATACGAGGTGCTGGAAGGGGGAAGAGAGCTCATTCAGGAGAGCCGTCCTATGATATACACAGAGCTATGGGACAATGAGAACCGCTCTAAGTGCATAGAATTGTTGGCCGGTTTGAACTATTTGCCCTATATCTACGTAAGCGGAAAACCTGTGAAATATGACGCAGACATTCACAACACGCAAAACTTCCTGTTTCTTCCCAACA
>DTRI01000037.1:34959-42688 GCA_012966015.1 Flavobacteriales bacterium
CTCTCCTGATTTTACTAAACCTGCTGATTAAACCCTTTTGGGTGCTGGCCATAGACAGGGGCGTACAAAACGCTGTGGGCTCTGATGAATATGGATTTTACTTCTCATTATTCAACTTCTCATTTTTGTTGAACATTCTGCTTGATCTGGGTATCACAACCTACAACAACCGAAGTATCGCTCAAAATCCGGATCAGCTCCCCGATCAGTTTTCAAAAATTGTATCGCTCAAAGCCATATTAGCAGCAATATACGCTGTTGCCACTTTAGCAGCAGGTTGCGTAATTGGCTACAACACCGAGCAAATGGGATTGCTGTACATCATGGTATTCAACCAATTCCTCATGTCGTTTGTGCTCTACCTGCGGTCTAACCTGTCTGGTTTGCACCTGTTTAAAACAGACAGCCTTTTATCTGTTCTCGATCGCTCCATAATGATAGTAATTTGCGGCTACCTGTTGTGGGGCCTGGGAGGGGATGCGGTTTTCGAGATTGAATGGTTTGTTTATGCACAGACCATTGCCTATTCGCTGGCTGCGCTCACGGCGCTGGTTCTGGTAATGGCAAGGGCGAAGTTTAAACGCATCCAATGGGATTGGACATTTTACAAGACCGTCATAGTCAGGAGCTTTCCTTTTGCAATCTTGATTTTATTGATGAGTATTTACAACCGTATTGACTCGGTAATGCTCGAAAGATTGTTAGCTGATGGATTTGGGCAGGCGGGAATTTACGCACATGGATATCGTATTCTTGATGCGAGCAATATGATAGCGTATTTGTTTGCAGTGTTGCTTCTACCTATCTTCTCCCGAATACTGTCTACAGCTGATGAAGGGAGCAAAGAGGAGGTCCTAAAGTTAGTTGGGTTGTCTTGCTCACTGCTTATTGTACCGGCCATTATTGTTGTATCAGTTGCCTATCGGTTTCAGGCACTGATTATGGATTTACTATACTCGGATGCCACCGACTCATCCGGCGCAGTGTTTGGCACGCTCATGATGTGCTTCGTTGCTGTTTCAACCACCTATGTATTTGGCACTTTACTCACCGCAAATGGAAGTCTTCGTCAGCTCAATATGATGGCGCTGTTCGGCATTTCATTGAATATTGGATTAAATCTGGTTTTAATTCCTCTTTTCAAAGCTGAAGGTGCGGCCATTGCAAGCCTCTCAACTCAGGCAGCAACCGCATTTATACAGGTTGCTTTGGTGCAATATATCTTCAGGTTCCGAGTTAATTACACTTTCATAGGAAAGTTAGTTTTCTTCGGGTTGGTAGCGCTTTCGTTGTGCTATATTCCCAGAACTGTTTTTTCACATTGGACACACTACGCCATAACGATGATTGTTGCATTAACGACATTGGCATTCACGCTCAAGCTAGTGAATACGCAATCTATTATTAACATATTGAAATATAAACCTTAATCAGGCAAACTGACTTATTGAACGTTATTTTCTACTTTTGTCGCCACGCCGAAATTTTACATACCTATGAGCTCAAATTCTGATTCTTCAAACAGCTTCGATGCTTCTGGCCTTGTGGCTTTTTTATATGTGTGGAGAAAACCGCTGATTATTGTATCTGTGGCAGCTGCCATTCTTTCTGCGGTTTTTTCGGCTCCTTTTTTCATCAAGCCTAAATATGAGTCCAGGGTAATTTTGTTTCCCGGCTCTACCAGCTCTATTTCAAAAGCCGTGCTGAATGAAAGTGCCGGAATCAAGAATGACATCCTGGAATTTGGAGAAGAGGAACAGGTGGATCAGCTACTCCAGATTTTGAATTCTGATGACATCAAATTCCGAATTATCAGCAAATACAATTTAATGTCGCATTACGATATCGACGCGGATGGATCTTATCCAATAACCAAGTTGAATAAAGAGTACGATGACAATATTTCATTCCGACGAACTGAATTTATGTCTATTGAAATAAAGGTGCTCGATATAGATCCTGACACTGCGGCGATGATAGCCAATGACATTAGTAATCTGTTGGACACTGCCAAAAACAGAATGCAAAAAGATATTGCGGTGAAGGCATTTGAAATTGTGAAGACTGAATACGATGGATTGACGACGTATATAGCCTCCATTAAAGATTCCTTAAAAAGGCTGGGAATGCTGGGCGTTCATGATTATAAGTCGCAGTCGGAAGTTTTAAATCGACAATATGCCGAGGCGTTGGCTAAAGACAACCAAAGCGCCATCAAAACACTCACCGAAAAGCTGGACATATTGGCGAAATACGGTAGTACGCAAATGTCACTGGCCTATAACCTGGAAAATATCTATGAGGAGGTGTTCCCTATCATAAAAAGAAAATATGACGAAGCCAAAGTAGATGCAACAGAAACGCTGCCGCACAAGTTTGTCGTAAACCGGGCATATCCCGCCGAAAAGAAATCTTATCCTATTCGCTGGCTAATTGTTCTGATCTCCACTTTATCTGCCTTTATGTTGGCGGCTCTAGTCATTCTTATTCGGGACAACGTGGGTCGGCTAACAAGACAAGCATAATACCCTGCTCACGCTTTTAGATCTTGCTCAATGGGATTTAAAGAAATTTTACAAAATGACCGGCCTGGGGCGCGAGCCTCATTATTGGAGGATGGCAACCTTCTTGTTTATGGCTTGAGCTCTATTTTCATTGCGCTAAACCTGGTCTTAATTGCAAATGGGTTCTTTTGGTTGTCCATATTGCCACTTCTTGTGGTTATTGTTCTTCTGCTCGTGTTTTCCCTGGACAAGCTTTTGTACTTAACCGTTTTTCTTACACCTCTTTCAGTAAACCTGGGGCAAGCGGGTTTTGGGACTATGGTTAGCCTGCCCGTCGAGCCTATTATGTTTGCCATCATGCTCGTGTTTCTGTTTAAAAACTTATACCGCAACACGACTGACAGACACGTTTACAGGCATCCTATGTCTATACTCATCATAATAAATCTTATCTGGATTTTTATGACCAGCATCACTAGTGAGCTGCCCCTTGTTTCCTTCAAGTTTTTACTGTCGCGCTTGTGGTTTATTGTTCCGTTTTACTTTTTGTCTGTGCAGATATTCAAGAATATCAGGCGTATTAAATCCTTTTTGTGGTGTTACATGATTCCACTTTCAGGGGTGATCATTTACTCCATTTACAATTTGTGGGCCGCCGGTTTCGACGAGCAGATTTCGCAGGATGTGATGTATCCATTTTACCCCAGCCATACGTCTTATGGAGCAATTATCGCCATGTTCATTCCGTTTCTTTTATTTACTGCAGTTAACGTGAATGGTTCATACAGACTTAGAGTTGCCGGATTGTGCTTATTTATCCTGTTTGCGGTGGCCATCCTCTTTTCTTACAGCCGCGCAGTGTGGGTTAGCTTGCCCATTGCATTTGCTGCGTATCTCGCCATAAGGCTAAGAGTTCGTTTTGGCGCCATAATGATTTGTGTTGCGGTGGTGGCATCATTGCTGCTTACATTTCAGAGCGATATTTTGATGCAGCTGGAAAGAAACAAGCAAGATTCTTCAGAAGAATTTACAGAAAACTTTCAGTCTATCTCCAACATTAGCACTGACGACTCGAATACAGAGCGACTCAATCGCTGGAGCTCAGCGATTTCTATGTTTGTAGAAAGGCCCATCTTTGGATGGGGGCCCGGAACTTATCAATTCCTCTATGCGCCATTTCAAAAATCCTACAACCTTACTTTAATAAGTACAAATGCCGGGAATAGGGGAAATGCGCATAGCGAGTATATTGGGCCTCTGGCAGAAAGCGGGGTCTTGGGTTCATTAAGTTTTATCGCTATTGTATTGTGTTCTTTGTTTATTGGCCTGCGCGTTATTTACCGGGGCGAGCAAAGAGCCCGATGGTTGGCAACAACTATCTTGCTAGGGCTGATAACATATTTCGTTCACGCCTTTCTGAACAACTATCTCGACACTGACAAGCTATCCGTTCCCTTTTGGGGATTTATGGCAATGCTCACTGCATTGGATTTGTATGAAACTAGGCGGGAAGACGCTGGCCTAAAAGAACTTGCAGCTAAATAGGGCGATGTCATCTATATAAGGGCCTCCTTCCTTATGTTCTATTAAACGATCTTTAATGGTATCATTAAGGACATCAACAGTGGAGTTGACCTGCTCTTGCATAATTACTTTCAACGCTTCCAGGCCAAACTCCTGTCCTGATGCATTTTCCAGCTCCACTACGCCATCTGTATAACACAATAGAGTGGAGTTTCCACTAACACCGATAATGCCCTCTTCTACTTTTGGTAGCTCTTCAAACATTCCAAGTCCGGTACATCCTGTTTTAAGCAACTTAAACCTCTCTGGTTCATTATTCTCATTATTTCCGCCTGAAAATAGTAATGGAGGATTATGGCCTGCATTGATGTAGTTTAACACACGGGTTTTCACATTATATTTTGCGATAAACAGTGTAATAAACTTCTCCCCTTTTGCGCTTTGCATAACTTTAGAGTTCAGTCTTTGAACCAAATAGTACAAGGGTATTTTTCTAATAAGCGTCCGCAAATACGCTTGAAAATTCGACATGAGAAACGCAGCCGGGATGCCCTTTCCTGACACGTCGGCCAGGCAAAAGACTACTTCGTGCTCATTGAGCCTTATATAATCATAATAATCACCACCAACCTGCTGATGTGGCTGGTAGTATGCTGCCACATGAATTTTATCATTGGTAGGAAGTTCCCTTGGAAACAAAAGTGACTGCATCTCTGAAGCCAATTGAAGCTCCTTCTTAATTCCCTCTTGCTGGATTCGCTCCTTTGCAAGGATTTTGTTTTCTATAGCTACCACGATTATATTGGTGAGCGTTTGAATAAATGGACGGTGTTTGATCGTTGGGCTTATTTCTATCCTCTCCTCATCTATGTCTCCGATAAGCAGATACGCCAACGGCTTTTCCTTATGAAATACAGGAAAAATAACATCAAAATGCTCGAATTGATCTTTGGCGGCACTATTTAAATGTGTAATCTCAGTAATGTCTAGCAGGTCGCGCTCTGCATCGAGTTTAAATTCTTCGTCCGACACCCCATATCTAAGCGCACAATTCCAATCATTCTCTCTAATGAACAGCACCAGCCTTCCAATTTCCAATTTGTTTTTGAGCACATCCTCGAAAATATCGAACAGCTCCTCTCGTGAATAATTCTCATTAATCGCGGTTGTAACTTTTAACAGGACATCCAGCTTAAAGTCCTTTATCTTAACTGAAGAGGCTGCCGTGCTGCCTTGAGCCATATTATTATGCGGTTTACCTCAAAGTTAAACAATAATGGTAATATTGTAACCAACCTATCTGTACTACGTATGTTACCTAAAGTTTATTGCAAGGGGCAACTTTTGGGCTGCAATATCGTCTTTTATCAGTAGAGGTTGGAAGTTTATCACTAAAAGCGCAATTTATGAAACTTATTAATTCAATACTGATGCTGCTATTGTCTTTATTTATAGCACATCAGTCAAGAGCAATTGTCTTTACGTCCACTGCCGGGGGGGATTGGAACCTGGGCACCACCTGGGATCAAACCGGCTGTGCGGCCAGCTGCACGGAAGGGGTAGATTTCCCTGGTGCTGGGGATGATATTGTTATAAAGAACGACGTGTCTGTTATTGTGAACATTGCCAGCGCCAAATGCAAAGACGTGATTTTGGGCTCTAGCTCTGCTACTAACAGTGGAGACGGAACTTTACAGTTTAACGCAGGTGCAATACTCGCTTCAACAGGCGACCTTTCCGGTTATCGCCCCCTACAATTAACTTCTACTACGGATATAACGACGGGCGGGTCAATTTCTGTTGCGCATACAGATGCCTCTTCAGCCTCTGATGTAAACATAGATGACGGCGGGACAACTATTGAAAGAACGCATGATATGTTTTCAGCATTGTCTTTGGACGATGGAATTGCCGGAGGCACGTTTGATATAGAGGCTACAAACTCCGGCCTAAGCAGCACGGGTGTAATTGCGGACTTTAGAGTGACCAGGGATGGTGCCGTTGCAGGCACACATGCTGTTGCTACGGGTACCGTTGACAACCCTACTGTCAAACGCACCGGTGTAGCGTTAGGCAATTTGAGTGGTTCACGGAAAATCGGCACAACGGATAAAAACAGCTCCCTTTTTCCGGTGGTGTTAATCAGCTTCACGGCTGAACTGGTTGACAATACACACGTAGCCCTGGTCTGGCTAACCGCTTCAGAAGTTAACAATGATTACTTTACTATTGAAAGAAGCACCAACGGCTTGTCTTTTAAAGAAATAGCCCAAATCAGAGGGGCCGGAAAGAGCAATCGAGAGTTGAAATATGAATCATTTGACGAATCGCCAATAGAGGGAATATCGTATTATCGCTTAAAGCAATACGATTTTGATGGAGCGGAGGAGATATTTAATATGGTTGCGGTTCGTTTCGAAAAGAATTTGGATGGTAGCTGTATTCTTCGAGTGTTCCCCAATCCCTGCATTGGACAGTGTACTATTAACTTATCAGAATGTGAGCACAATGTAAATGCAGATATTAAAGTGGAGATGTTAGACGCCCTTGGCAACCTGGTTTATTCCAGGATTCCGTATCGCGAGTTTGACGGTTCTTTCCAGTTTTCAGTTGATTCTAGCAATAATCTCAAGCCCGGAGTATATATTGTTCGGGGCACGTCAAAATCAGAATCTTATACCAATAAGGTCATTGTAAAATAATTAATAGTTTTAGCCAGGTTAATTAATTGTTTTCATCTATGGCCTCCCTTCGAAAGATTGCACCTTTTGTGCTTGGGTTTCTCTCTGTTTTAGTTGCCTGCACCAGCGAAGAGCCCACAGAGGTCGTAGATGAATTCAGGACGATAAATATTGCCGACTCCCTGGGGCTGGACAGCGGAGATGCCAGGATCTTTATTCTTCCTGCTCCCCTACAGGTCGTTTCTGCGCTGCATGTTCAGGCTATTCCATATAAGCCCGGGCTTATAAGTGACATTCCAAAAGAGCTGGCTGGCAATAAGGAATACCGAATAGCACTTAACCTGGGTATTAATACCATTGACCTCGGATATGCAACGATCAATAGTGACCATCAAATGGGCATAAACTATGCGACAAACGTTGAGAAGTTGATGGATCTTCTGGGTATTAGAAGCGCGCTCAAGGCAGCGATGATCAAAAGATTTGAAAACAATGCAAGCAATATAGATTCTGTATCGAGCATCATATTAGACGCGTACAGGGCCTCACATGAGTATTTTCAGCTAAACCAGCGGGAAGGCGTTGGGTTGTTAATTTTAACAGGTTGTTTTGTTGAAGGGCTCTATCTAGCTACGGGAGTGGATCAAGCGCTGTCAAACAGACAAATTCATGGTTTGATTGCCTTGCACAAAGAGTACGCAGCCAACATTTTGCTACTACTTCATTATTACCGAGGCAGCGATGATGTGGCAAGCTTACTTACAAAACTCGAAGCATTGAGTGTTGAGCTCGAAACCCTCAACTACACGTATAACAGCGCTACGGGAAAGGCCAGGTTAGATATGCCGATTCAAGAGGAAAAGCTGGCCGCAATAAAAGCAAAAATTCTTGAGATCAGGAATTCAGTAAGAATCTAGCGTTGTTTGTCGAATAGCTCAGGAAGCCTTTTAAGATAAACCAGCTCCTTCATCTTTTCCCTCTGCTCTACTGCAGGTGATCCAAAATAAACTTTTCCTCCAG
>DTRI01000038.1 GCA_012966015.1 Flavobacteriales bacterium
GCAGTTTCTTGAGCAACATGCGCATGGCGGGCGACTCCACATAAAAGCAGCCGATTGCCAGACCTTCCCGCAGCAGCTCTTTCACTTTTTTGTCTTTCTTAAATTTTTTAAAGTCGTAGATGTCTACCTTGTCGCCGGTATTGTCTTCGATGAGCTGTATGGAATCTTTGATTTTGCTCAGTCCCCGCTGCCCAAGCACGTCGAACTTGGAGAGGCCGATATCTTCAGCTTCTATCATGCTAAAATGTACTGTGGGAAACCCTTTGGGAGGCATCATGGTGGCGCCGTAGGTGCTGATGGTCTCATCAGATATAATGATGCCACTGGAGTGTACACTCAAATGGCTGGGGAAACCGTTGATCAGCTTGCTGTACTTCACCACAAGCCGCGACATCTCATCCATTCCCGCAAAGCTCTTGGCTGCCTGTATTTTGCCTATCTCCCTGGCGGGAAGTCCAAATACCTTGCCCAGCTCACGCAGCATGGATCGGTATTGAAAGGTGCTGTACGTTCCCACCAATGCCGTATGGTCCCAGCCGTGGGTGTCGAACAGGTATCTGGTCACGTCATTTCTGTCGCGGGAGGAGAAGTCTATGTCAAAGTCCGGCGGACTGCTTCGATAAGGATTGATAAAGCGCTCGAAGTACAGATCCAGCTCCAGTGGATCTACATCGGTGATGCGCAGCAGGTAGGCCACCATGCTGTTGGCGCCGCTGCCCCGGCCTACATAGCAATAGTCTTTGTGTCGCGCGTAGGCTACCATATCCCAATTGATGAGGAAGTAGGAGCAGAAATCCAGCTTCATGATTACAGCCAGCTCTTTTTCCACCCTGTTTAGCACAGACTGAGAGGGATTATTGCCAAAGCGGTACTGCAAACCCTTGATGCATTCCTCGCGCATGAGCGCTATATCCTGCTGTGGAGAACCCGTGAAGGTCTTTTTGTTCTTGGCTGTTTTGTATTTAAATTCTATAGAACACTCTTCCAGGATCCTTTTGGTGTTCTCTATGATGGTGGGGTAGTCTGCAAATAGCTCCAGTAGCTGCTGTTCTGTGTGCATGATCTCATCAGGTGAGGCCTCTTCTGAGGTGGGGAGCTTACTCAATAAGATGTTGTTGTCAATGGACCGAAGGAGCCGGTGTGCGTTGAAGTCGAATTTATTGCGAAAGGTCACGGGCTGCAGGATCATGAGCTTGTTCTGTTGTTTACTCCACGTCGAGAACTTGAGCTTATTGAGCTCGGAAGGTTTGATACCCACATATTCATTTTCCCGCAGGGAGTGGGCTTCAATACTTCCAAATGGGTAGATGACAAACGAGTTCTCAAAGAGCGGGGCTTTTGCGTATATGCCTGTGTTGGGGCCCCGGGCGTCGTGAAGAGAAAAGCTGAGGTGCTCATTCAGTTCACGAAACCCTTGATTGTTCCTGGCCAGGCCGATGAACAATTGTTTGGCGCCTTTTCGAAAATCTATACCTACTATTGGCTTAATCCCATGTTGCGGACACAACCGGATAAAGTCCAGGCAGGCAGAAGTGCTATTGATGTCTGTTAGCGCTAATGTTTGCAGACTCTTGGCATTAGCTTCTTCCAATAGATTTTCGATGGAGAGCGTCCCGTATTTGTAACTGTAGTATGTATGACAATTAATGTGCATTAATAAAGAATTGTAAGACAATTATTTCAAGCTCTCCTATGCGCCGGAATAACCGGAGGCAAACCATTAAATGGATTGGACATCATGCCCACACCTCTTGTATCCATCGTTACTACCCGCCGCACGGAATTTTGCCCGAAGCGGTTTCTTATTTTATCCATAGCCTGGTAAAGGTTGATCATCTCCTCCGTGTCTTCAAATAAATTGATTTGATAAGCGCCCTCTACCAAATGACTGTACCGCACGCCCACCAATCGCGCCAGCACCCTTCTGTTATATAATTGATCAAATAAGCCCATCACCTTTTCGATGAGGGTATGGTCACAGGAAGTGTAGGGAACCCGTACCTGCCTGCTGCGCGTGTCGAAATCAGAATACCGCACCGTTACCGTAACGCAGGAGGTGAGCTTCTTTCCGTTGCGTAGATAAAAGGCCAGCTTCTCAGCCATGGTGGAGAGGATGTCTTTTAGCTTGCGGATATCAATGGTGTCGCGCTCAAAGGTGATAGATGATGAGATGGACTTCCTTGCATTATAAGCTACCACCGGCGTGTCATCTATTCCCTGTGCTTTTTTCCAGATGGCAATGCCATTCTTTCCCAGCAGGCGCTCCATGAGCTCAATGGGCATCTCCTGTACGGTGTGTATGTGCTCAATGCCCATTCCCTGTAGCATCTTATAAGTTTGGCCGCCCACCATGGGAATTTTTTTAATGGAGAGCGGAGCCAGAAATGGTTTCTCAATGCCTTGTGCTACTTCCATGTGGTTGTTGGGCTTGGCCTCATTGGTGCTCACCTTGGCCACAGTTTTATTGGTGGAGAGCCCAAAGGAAATGGGAAGTCCGGTTTCTTTAATAATGGTGCTCCGCAATTCCTTGGCCCATTTGTAGCAGCCATAAAATTTATCCATGCCGCTCACATCGATGTAAAACTCATCGATAGAAGACTTCTCATAGAGTGGCGAATGCTCTTTGATGATGTCGGTAACGGCGTCTGAGTATTTGCTGTAAGTGCCGCCATTTCCTTTTATTACAATGGCATATGGACATAACTGCTGTGCCATTCGCATGGGCATGGCGGAATGAATGCCATAAGCGCGAGCTTCATAGCTGCATGCCGCTACAACCCCTCTGCCGCTGGTTCCTCCCACAAGAACAGGTTTGCCATTTAGACTGGAATCCAGGAGGCGCTCACAGGATACAAAAAAGGCGTCTAGGTCTATATGGACGATTGCTCTGCTGTACATTTTATATTAAAAAGTTTGTTTTTTTAAGATGAGACTGCTAACTTAGCTAAATATTTTAGTGGTAATAACTAAAAATATTAGTAATGTCAGTAATAGCAAAAAACATCACATTCCTGCGAAAGCAACGCGGACTTACCCAGGAACAAATAGCTGATGATTTGGAGATTAAATCGGCCAGGCAGGGCTCCTATGAAGAGAGCAGGGCTTATCCGCCAATCCCTATGCTCATTAAGTATTCCGACTATTTCAAACTGCCTGTCGATATATTGATAAGGCATGATCTCACCAAGTCGGATGGCGCGCCTTCTATCGTTATTGGCAACAATCGAATACTGTTTCCAATGATGGTCGATGAGCTGCAAAGAGATATGATCGAGGTAGTCTCCGTAAAGGCATCGGCAGGGTATTTAAATGGTTACGCCGATCCCGAATACATTGAAAGCTTAGAATGTATGAAGCTGCCTTTTATGCCAGTAGGCAAGCACCGTGCTTTTCCTATTTCGGGTGATTCCATGCTTCCCATAAAGGATGGATCCTATGTTGTCGGTAAATACCTCGAGGGTTTAAACGAGATTGATGATGGGAAGACCTATATATTACTCACCACCCATGATGGTATTGTGTACAAGCGGGTTTACAATAAGATTCAGGAAGATGGCACCCTGCACCTGCATTCCGATAATAAAGTATATGAACCCTACCAGGTAAAAGCTGAAGATGTGCTGGAGATATGGGAGTTCACCTGCCAGGTCAATACGCAGGAATATGATGTGGAAGAAATAAACATGGATAGTGTTTTTTCCATGCTCAGAGAGCTGAAAGTAGAATTGGCCCAAATAAAAAATGAAACATAAGCGACCTTGCTTATTTAGAACAGCATTGAATCCACAAAATCTAAATAATACTGTGTTGAATATGCTTCATTTATGAACACCTGGGGGATAAGAAGAACTGCAGCAGTCAAATTTGTACTTCACGGCATATTCTTGATCTCATCAGGCGTAAGTCTGTCTCACCAACATTATGCCATTGAAATAAAGAGCTTTGAGCTCCATTAGCACACGCTTTATATTCATTGTCGGTAGGTCAATTGAATAAAAATAGAAATTTAAATATTCAACAAACGCATGGAAGTTTATCCAGACTTTCATAATTTGCGCACTCCCAATAAAGAATAGTTATGAGCCGATATGATGCAATAGTGATTGGTGGAGGACACAATGGCCTCACAACTGCCGCGTATCTGGCAAAAGCCGGCAAAAAGGTAGTTGTGCTGGAGAAAAGAGATGTTTTGGGCGGAGTTGCCGCAGGAGAAGAATTGGCATCAGGTTTTAACACGGTCGGGCTCTTGCACGATACAAGTGAAGTGAGAAAGCACGTCATTGTGGAGCTGGGTTTGGCTAAGCACGGTTTGAAAACTTCCGCGGTGCTGGCTCCTGTCGCATTACTGTCAAATGATGGCAAAGGAATCGTGATCTCCGCTGATGTGGATGAAACGGCGAATTCAATTGCACAATACTCACAAAAGGATGCGGAAGCTTATGTGGAATACAAGAAATTTATGTCGAAGATTAGCGCATTAATCAAGGATGTATTTAATGAGCACCCCCCCGATATAACTTCCTTTGATCCAAAGCATTTATGGCCGCTGGCCAGGAAGGGTGTAGCCTTAAAGCGACTTGGGGAAAAAACCATGTTGGAGCTATTACGGGTAACTCCAATGTGTGTCGCCGATTATCTGAATGAATATTTCGTGACTGATTTCCTCAAGGCTGGCCTTGCCTGTTCGGCGGTTGGAAAATCTTTTACGGGGCCCTGGTCCGCAGGAACGTGCATGAACTTGCTGATGCACGAATGTTTGGGCGGAGGAGTGATTGACGGAGGTCCACAGGCATTGATTTCAGCTTTGCAAAAATCGTGTGAAGCATTGGGAGTTGAAATTAAATTAAGTGCGGGCGTTGAACAGATATTATTTGCCGATGACAGCGCTAACGGAGTGAAGTTAGAAGGCGGGGATGAAATCCATGCTAATGTAGTGGCGTCCTCGGCGACACCAAAAACTACTTTGCTAAATATGATTCAACCAAATTTTATTCAGTACAAGCTGGAGAATGAAGTAAATAATATTAGAAGCAGAGGTATTATGGCCAAGTTGAATTTGGGCCTGAACAAAAAACCAGCATTCAGGTATGACCCATCGTCTTTAGTTTCTTTTGCAAGGACAGGCCATAGTATTGATGAAATGGAAAAGGCTTTTGACAGTGTTAAATACGGCAAGACGTCCGGCCAGCCCTTTTACGATATTCATGTTTCGGAATCGGGGAATGGCTTTGTGCTCTCTGCAATGATATATTTTGCCCCGTATAATATAGAAGGTGGGTGGACAGCTGATAGTAAGAATGAGTTACAAGAGAAGGTAATTTCTGCTCTTGAATGCTATTTTGAAAACTTGTCGGGAAGTGTTGAACATAGT
>DTRI01000039.1:0-9296 GCA_012966015.1 Flavobacteriales bacterium
GAAAACGATACCAGCAGACCAAAGTCCTTCTTCAATATCTTTATCAGCTCGAAGGTCAGATATTCACGATCAAATACCACCGACCCTTCAAACCCGCTCAATGTTTCGATAATTTCATTCTTATTTTCCCTGCCCGCCTTTATCAGCGTTACGATGGTGGACTGCTCTGCTGACTCGGTGATATAGTCATTCAGGAAAAGACCCCTGACGGCTGAGAACTCACTTGCCTTTAATGGGGTATTGTCACTTTTGAGCAGCTCATAGAAAGAAGAGAATGCAGATTCCCTGAAATGAAATGGCCGGCTGGCTCTAATCAAGCGTTGCTTCAAGGAATCTGACCTGGCAGCTGTCCAGTACGAATCCCATCTGGCAATGCGCTCTTGTTGAAGCTTCTCAGATAGCATCAATGTTCCGACCGATGTATAGGCGCGTATCAGGCCATTGTCTTTTAATTCTCCCACGCGGTCAATTATCTGTTCATTGTATTGCAGGGCCTCTTCCAGGTTATTTGCACTAGAAACCAGGAATATCGATTTTGCCGAGGCACTGCTCACCTGGTTTAGGTTTTTCTCTGATTGTGCCAATTCAGCTGACATGTAGTTCATTTTCATCATGTCCGATTCAAATTCCACCTTATCATAGCTGAACAAACACAAAATAGATATTAGCAGTACAATCCCGATCATGATTTTGCTTTTGTGCAATTGTAAGGAGGCGATGGCATCTACAATGTTGCTGCGATCTGGTGTTTGGGACTCCTCCTTTAGAAAATGCGGCAACACTATGAGTGAGAAAAGGGCTGCGGAAATTACACTCATAGCTGCGAAGAGCCCCAGGTCCTGCAGGGCTTCCGAGCTCACCAACATCAAACATAAAAACGCTGATCCGGTGGTAAGACAGCTCATGAGAATGGGTGCCGAAACATCTTTTAACAGCGTCCTGACTGAGTTAACATGCCTAAAGTGAGTAACAATGTGCAAGGAGTAGTCAACTGTGATTCCCAGTAAAACTGAACCGACTCCAAGCGCAATGGCAGACACCGTTGATTTGATCAGAAAGAGGCTCGCAACTGCAATTCCACCTCCTATAAACACAGGCAAGATGATAATGAAAAATATGGTTTTCTTCCTGAAAAACCACGAGATAAATAGCAGCAACACAATAACCGCTATGGAAACGGTGAGCTGCACATCTTTCTTTATTCTCAATGCATTTCCAACAGCCACGGCTACGCCACCAAAATATTCTGCACTCACCGATGCGCTGTTGAGCCTGGATAGCTGCTCAATTAACGTATCCAGGCCCTGGAGCATAAACGTATTCAACGCTGTCTCCCTTGCAGAATTTTGCGGCTGAATGAACATCAATAAATTCTTCCTGTCACTGGTTAGGATATAACCATCGTACAGCTCGAAGTTATCGTCGAACTGAAAGGACTCAAGCCTCTTTAGGGGAATATTGGTAATGCCTAAGGGATCCCGAACCAAAGAGCTCTTGAGCACCATGCTCGCGGGCGAAACAAGGATCTTGTAATTATTCTCCATCGCCATGTTAATTGCCTTTGGAGAAATCATTTCATCAATTCTGCTATAGTCTTCCCCGGTAAGGAATATGGGTAGATTCTCGTAGAGAAAATTATACACCTCGTACATGAGGTCTTCAGGCACCTGATCCGTTACAAGCGATATATATTCGCTAATGCTACCGTTTCGCAACGAGTCGGAAAGCTGAGCAGCAAAGGCAATGAGCTTTTCCGGGGCCGCATTCCCGGATTCATCATTTAATGAAATATTGACAACCAGCTTGTCAGCAAACTTTGAATTCTGAAAAATGAAATTGAGCTTGTCGACCTTTTCATCCCGGGGGATAATCTTACTAATATCCTCCTCGAGGCTAATCCTGGGTGCGAAAAATGCGATAAAGCCTACTGTAGAGATCAGGAATATCGCGAACGCTACTCGATTCTTTTTAAAAAAATTAAATAGAAAGAGAAAGAAATGAGACAAGGTATGCGAACAATATTGAGTTAAAAAGAATGGACCTACACTTGCGTTGCATTCCAATCTTTACTCAGGTAAATTTCACACAAATATAAGTGTTATTGCAATAAAATTGCAGAGAAGGTACGCCAAATACCTGATATCACTATTGGCTCAGGCCCTATTATTTTCAAGTGGAATTACAGCTTATACACCACGCCTATAGTGGTAAAGCCAACAGCTCCAACGCCGGCTTCAGCAAATGCTCCAAATCTGTTGATGAACATATAACGGAATCCAGCTCCAGGCCCGGCAATATATCGGGGCACGAGTTTATCGTAGCCCGTATAACCCGTTGATGTTAATTCGCGATAAGAATGGAGTGAGACGCCAGCGTAAGCGGTTAAATAGGCATCCATTCTGCTATCATCAATCTCCGTTTGAAATTTGTCATTGAGATACGGAAAAACATGAAAGGAACCTTTTAAGCCCATTGAAATTGCAGAATAAACATAATCGTACAGAACATTGTTGTATGGCGGTATCGTCTCCTGATAAGTATCGCTGTAAGCGTAGCTTTGATAGCTTACAAAGCCACCCAGGCTCACATATTTCACAAGCCCATATTCAACTGCCACAATAACGGGAATTGATGCAGAAGTATAGCTGCCGTAAAAACCGAAATATCCGAATGAGGCACCTGCAGCCAGCAAGATATCTGATTTCTCAAAGGCCTTATCATCTCCGTATGCTTTTTCCCTTTGTGCCCGGGCGACTGTTGTTATAACAAGACATACCAACAGCAGTAATACATATTTCTTCATAGCTTTTGATTTAAGTTAATAACTATATGAGCGCATGCCATACATCTTACGGCATTAGTTGTCAGCTACTTATAAATACTTATCTCATTGATTACCACAAATAAACCCAATTATAGAAGCCATATTATCAGGCCTTGATAATTTTTATTAACAGAGTTTTTAACGATGACGATGGCAGGACGATGAGGATGGTAGGCAATGTCGTATTCAGCAGAAGCTCACCTTATCAAGGTTTTGGCTTTCTTTCGAAAGAGAATAAGCAGTGCATAAGTGAGCAACCCGGTTGCAATTGCCATGGCAAAAGCGAGCACAAAGCTGCCAAAGAAATAGGCGAGCAGGTTTTGTACCATTTCAGGAAATTTCTCCTGAAGCCAACCGGGAATAACATGCTTTTCAAGCCATGCATTTGTAGCACTCATGTGCTCACCCTCTGCTGCACTGCCCAGTATTGAAATTCCTGTGAGATAACTCGCATATAAAATGAAAGGGAGCAGGGGCGGTAAGCTGATCTGTGCAGTTACAAGAACTATGGCTTTGTTGAGTTTAAAGTAGACGGCGAGGATAATTGCAAGGGCCATTTGATATCCCCAGATAGGAATTATTCCCATGAATATGCCAAAGCCAGCAGAAAATGCTTTGACCTCATTGGATTCATCGGTATTGATAATGTGCTCTTGAACGAATTCTTTGAAGCTCATTTTACGCAGTCTATCGTAAATCATTTTGGGCCTTCCATAAAGAATTGCCATTGTTACCAGACATGTATTAAGCGCAGTAAATCTTAAATTATCGATAGCAGGCCTAAAGTGGGAAACCCGCTCTTCCCCTTCGAAATAGATAACTTTAACAGGCACGGATGTAACGTTTACGCCATGCCAGGCCGCTCTTACAATCACTTCTATTTCAAATTCATAACGGCTGGTTAAATACTTAAGTCCCTTTATTATTTGCAGAGGATATAATCGAAATCCGGATTGTGTGTCTGGAAGGTTAATGCCCGTCTCAACCCAGTACCAGAAGTTAGAAAACTTATGTCCGAAGCTGCTTTTACCAGGGATGTTCTCTTGCATCATGTCCCTGGCACCCACGATAAGTGAATCTGGTTCTTCTTCGATTTTATCCAGGAAAGCTGGCAGGTCTTCGGCCAAATGCTGGCCATCTGAGTCGATGGTTATAGCATATCTAAACCCTTTATTCAACGCGTACTCAAAGCCCTTTCTCAGTGCTATGCCCTTTCCACAATTCTCACCAAGGTCCACCACATGCAAACCATCAATAGATGCCAGCACTTCAGCGGTCTTGTCAGTAGAGCCGTCATTAACAGCAATTACGCTATCCGTATATGTGAAAACACTGTCTATTAATGCCCGAACTGTGCCATCATTGTTATAGGTAGGAATGAGCACACAGCAATTGTTTTTAACAAACCGTTCTTTATAATTATTTGGAATCACGGACATAATCAAGGGCTAAATTGGTCTTCCATCTTTATCTTTGCATGCAAAAATAGTCAGAATTCCCATCCAAAAATGACACAGCTGCGCGTCATAGTAATCCTGTTTTCAGGAATCCTCTATTTTTTGAATTCAGCTCACTCCCAGCAAGCGCTGAGTAAACAGGAGAAGAGAGAGCAAAAGATGCAGAAGAAGCGGGATAGGCTGCCGAACATAGAATTCATAGAAAGCAACTTCTCGTTTGCACTGAAGTACAAGGCGCAAACCGCCCTATGGAGAATAAAGGACAAGGTCGGTAATGCACAAACCGTTAATTACATTCCTAACCTGCTGGGTACTGCAGGCGGACAAATTAGTATTAAAGGGGTAGCAATTTCATATTTACATAAACTTCCCGTTAGCGACCCCAAGCAAATAAAGTATGGAAACACAGAATACCAGGTTTTAAATTTGGGCATTCAAACCAGGATAATTGGGCTCAGTTTTTACTACTCCCGCTATAAAGGATTTTATCTCGACAAGCCGGATCGATATGATTCTACATGGACAGTCGGTGACAATTTTCCAAGCCGAACGGATCTGGAGGTGTCATCCATTGGCTTCAAAACCAACTTCCTCTTCAACAAAAGTTTTTCCATGAAAGCAGCATTTACACAAACGGAAAGACAAAAGAAAAGTGCCGGCACATTCATGCTTGAATTTGGCGACAACTTTATGGCGATTGAATCTGACAGCTCATTGATTCCTGCGTCAGAACGAATTGGCTTTGGATCCTTCAGCAATCTCTCTGGGGGGATATTTAATACGTTCTTCGGAGCTGCGGGAATTGGCTTTTCGTTGGTTAAAGGAAATTTCAACTTTACTCCTATAATATTACTCGGTGTCGGAGTACAAGCGCAGTTCTACAGCACCAATACCGATGATAAAGTTGACTTTAAGATTCCGCTCTATTTTCGATATCGAAATTCAATAGGAATCAATGGAGATATCGTTTTCATTCGACTTATCTACTCGGTAGAATACAATAGCGTGCCCTTTAAGGTTGCAAGAATGGAGATGTATTATATGTCCGCAGAAATGTGCCTGGGATTTCGCCTTTAGTCCGTCTCTACAAAATATCCTTTAAACTTAAAGAACACTTTGCCATCGTGGGAGATGACATTCTGCGATTTTATTCGACCGTTTTCTTCTGAATACGTAAGATCAAATTGCAGAAATCTATTCTGTTCAGGATTGATAATCGCAAGAAATTTTATATTGACGGCACTTGTCAGGCGCAGCTTCACGCCCAGCTCCTTTGAGAGAATCTCCTTGGTCATTTGAACCTGGCATACTCCGGGAACAACTGGCATATTTGGGAAATGGCCAGCAAAAATATCGTGATCTGCATTTAGCTCAACTTCTGTCCGCACGGATGAGTCTTCAGAATTTGAATTGAGGATGGTATAAAAATCGCTTAGCAGCACGCTGTAAAATTATAAATAATTAATGCTATTTAACATTGAACTTTTCTTCATCGAGCTCCACATTAGATACCCTGTTGATGAATGATATTTTTGTAAAATCGCCGGAGGACTCAGTAATTTTTATTACGGCCACATGATAATCTGCTTTACCGAAGTAGATTTCTATTGTTTCCACATATTTCTGCATCTTCTTGGTAACAGGCGTCATTTTTACTATAAAATGTTTGTCTGATTGAAAAAACTTCGAGTTAAAGTCGCTGCGATTCAGCACCTTGCCTTGAATGGTATTTAGCATCATCTCATTAATACGATTAAAGATAATACGCGACTTTATGTCAAATTTATTCTCCTTCTCCCCGTCCTTAATCAATATTTTTCCCGCATTCATCACGATGACATACTGGTAGGGCTCACTGTATTCCCATCGAATTTTGTTTTCCTTTTTAAACAGGAATCTCCCTTTGGTTAGCAAGTCTTCCGTAAGGAAGCTCATGTGCTTGGTTTGCACGAATTCACTTTGAATTGTTCGGGTGGATTTAGCCATCTCTGCCAGCTTCGACGCGAAGCCGGCTGTATCTTTCATTGGCACCCAATCCTGCCCATGGGTATCTGATGTGCTCCAGCCCATTAGAAACAGGATGGCTATAAAAATATGTAGTCGCAATTCAGGCATATGCTCTTATTCCCAACAATTTGTCAAAGCCAACAATCTTGTAACCACGTTCAATGGCGAAATCCGTAAATTCTCTGATGATATTCAATATGCGCGGGTTGTTGTCGTGGAACAGCAGTATTGCTCCAGGAGCCAAGGATCCTTTAATATTCTTTAGTATCTGCTCATCATCCTTTATTGTTGTGTCCATGGAGCGAACACTCCATCCTATTACCTTGTAGTACAAGCTTCGAACTGCCCTTGCCAGGGGCGGTGTGGTTACTCCATAAGGAGGCCTGAAACACAATGGCTTTTTCCCTATGACTTCTGTAATGGCCTGTTCGGCGCTGGTTAAATCCTGGAGCAGCCATGCTGCGGGAAAAAAATCGAACATATAACCATGGGAATAGCTATGATTACCGATGATATGGCCTTCGTTATCTATACGTTTTAACAAATCCTCATTCCCCTCAATATTCTTACCGATGCAGAAAAATCCTGCTATAATATTCTTCTCTTTAAGCAGATCGAGGAGCTGAGGGGTAACTTCGGGGTTGGGCCCGTCATCGAAGGTAATTGCAATTTCCTTTTCTGTTGTAACGCCTTCACACAATGCCTTCAGGTGATATCCTGCGCTGATAGATACGGTGCCATACACTACAATCGCGACATACGCCAGCAAGGCCATAAAAAAGAAATACAGGCTCAGCTCCCGGTAAAAATGAAGTCCGAGAAGCAGGGCCATCAACGGAATAAAAATGAAAGAAACTGCCCTGTGGTTTAGCATGACTCCAGCAAAAACAGGCCCTGATAAGAAAAGTTAAAGTGGTTGTAAACCAGCACCGTCTTTATCTGACCCTCAGGAGCATTTTCAACTCTCACAGATTTCGGAACTGTTTGAGTTTTCAAAATCTTGCTGGCCAGCCACAATGCAAAAGCACTGGAAACGTCATACTCCCCACACAAGTGTTTGTAGCGGGTATGCGTACAGTTTTTAAGCATTCCGCTCATTAACTGATGATATACCCTATCGCCCTCTTCATCTCCATTCAAGCCATTCACTACCAGATCTACTGAGCCAGGGCTGTGACCATTGGCTTCCAGAAAGCTCAATATTCTCTTCTCCACATCTTTGAATCCATCAGGTTTGTAAAAATGGCTCACGGCTTTGATCTTGGCATAGCTGTTGTTTCCACTATCCTTTGATATTGCAAAGAATGAAGCTCCTTCACCGGAGATACTTCCCTTCGATCCAGCTGTATAAAGATCTGTGTTTTTGATATCCCGCTCTTTCCAATATCCCAAACGGCTTGTGATGATATAGTGATTGTCTGTACATTCGTCAAATCCACCAATAAGGGCGTCATTGGCTTCTCCTTCTTCGATTAGCATCATGGCATCTTGAAAAGCAGCTTCAAAGCTGGTGCCCCGGTTCACATAGGTAGAATTATAGTTATTACAGTTTAACATTATGGCAATTTGTCCACTGATGGTGTTGTGAGTGGATTGCATAAAGGCGGTAGGCGTTAGGTGTTGTTCTGCGTTGGCGATCATGGCAAGTAGAAACTTTTCTGTGTCACCAGTACATCCAAATCCTGTGCCAGTAATGATCGCACCGGGATCTGTGAGGCCCGCATCATCCAAACAGATAGAAGCTGCGGCTATTCCCATTTTTATCATGCGGCTCATTCTCCTCAACCTGATAGGGCTGATATGATCTTTGTAAATGGGGTGAATTACCTGTAAGTTATTTTGATTGTACTCGACTATCTCTTCCAGGAACTGACTGTTGTCAGCGGTGTTTTGTGGAGATATATTTCCCAGTCCCTTTATATAGACATCCATGAGCTAAACCTTGGAAAACAGAAGGGCGCTATTGTTGCCACCAAATCCGAACGAGTTGGAAAGTACATTATTGACCTCTGCTCCTTCTTTAACATCAGATAATGGTGAAAAATTTAGCTCCTCCATCTGTTCAGTGAAATTCAAATTTGGAAATAAGATATTTTCGGAAATCGACAGATTAGAGAATACGGCTTCGATACCGCCTGCTGCACCCAATGTATGACCGGTAAAGCCCTTTGTGGAGCTTACGTCCGGCACCTGATCACCAAATACCGTCTCAATTGCATTTCCTTCTGAGAGGTCATTCATTTTAGTGGCAGTACCGTGTAAGTTTACATAGTCAATGTCATCCGCGGTTAACCCGGCGCTTTTCAGTGCCTTGTTCATTGCATTGGAAGCTCCGTATCCTTCAGGAGAGGAGGCCGTTTGATGATATGCATCGCAGGTATTGGCAAAACCTCTTAGCTCGCTGTATACTTTGGCACCTCTTTGTTTGGCTGCTTCTTCTGATTCCAGCACCACGAAACCTGCACCCTCGCCAAGGTTGAGTCCCATTCTGTTCTCATCAAATGGCTTGCACTGCTCTTTAGACAAAATCATCAGTGAATTAAATCCATTTAAGGTAAAGCGTGTAAGGCTATCTGTTCCTCCTGCTATGACTCGTTGTACAATACCATTTTTGATCAAGCGGGCGCCCAGCATTATTGCATTTGCCGATGATGAGCAGGCTGTGTTTATTGTGGTTACATACTCTTTTATGTTCAAGTAATCGGCAATTCTCTCGGTGCTGTCACCGCAATTATGAGTGCCTATGTACTCCATGAAGTCGCCTTCCTTTTCTACATCTAGATAATCCAGGCAATATTGCTCAGTGTGTCCCATTCCGCCTACGGTATTGGCAGAAATGAATCCTGTTCCCTCCATGTTTTCCAGCAGGCCCGCATCCGCCGCCGCTTCGCGAGCGGCAAGCATTCCGAGTATGGTTGGACGTGTAAGCGCTTTTAAATTGCCGGCTCCGGCCGCTTCTTTTAATTCCTCGTCTGTTTGTTTGATTTCACCTACCAGCAATGTATCCT
>DTRI01000039.1:9306-15065 GCA_012966015.1 Flavobacteriales bacterium
AGATGCCTGGTTACGAGCAGGTCTATTTTACCCACGCCCGATTTCAGTTGTCGAATGTTTTTTAAGGTATCCTCGACATTTTTGCCGATACTTGAAATGACGCCAAGCCCGGTAACTAAGACTTTTGTAGACATTTATGCAACCTTCTGTTGGGTGATGAAATCGGCCATAGACTGGATCGAGAAAAAGATCTGCTTTCCGTCCTGGGGATTTTCGATTTTAATCTCGTAGTTCTTTTCCAGCAGAACAATTAGCTCCAAGGCATCAATGGAATCGAGGCCCAGGCCGCCTTCACCAAAGAGAGGCGATTCTGCTTCGATATCTTCTGGAGAAATGTCCTCGAGATTTAGAACTTCGATAATTTCCGCCTTTAATTTATTGATAAGTTCTTCCATGAGAATTAGCTACAATTTTGATAAATAGATTTTAATCTTTCAGATTCAAAATTACTTTTTTTATCGTTATTACGGGTAATAAAAAACAGCGCGGCATCATATTCTCCTAAATAACAATCCACCCAGCCAATCAGGCAGCTGCTTACCTTTCCGTTGTTAAAGAGATTCATTGTGTATTCAAATAGCTGATCTGAATCGAAGGACTTGCTGATGAGGCATGCGTTTTCACCGGTAAATTTATGTTTGATACATATTTCGCCAATTACAATATTTGGAAGCGTGTACACAAAAACTGACGGGCTTGGGAAATAGTTTTTAGCATCTGCGATCGACTCCTGGTGTTTGACATCTGTGTCCAGGGAAGCGTTGGCATTTGCCAATACCACACCTACCTCCTCCCCCATTATTTTATCATCAGCATTGCTGAGCAATATTTCGGCTGCTGCAAAGCCCAGCTTGCTGAGGTTGTCCATCTTAAAAAATTTTGAGTACTCAAATTTCTGGTCGCGATATAAGGCCTTGATAAATTGGGTAAAGCTCGCTTCTTCAAGGGTAAATACAGTCTCTCCGTTGAGCGCTGCGCTGTTGTCCTTTATTCTACAATGTGCTGATATGCAGAGTCCGTTATTCATTGCTTAGCTTAGCTTAGAAAATATTAACGCCGCATTACAGCCGCCAAAGCCGGAAGCTGTCTTCATGGCGTGGTGGATGTTCGCTTGTGTATTCTCTGTTATCACATTTATTTTACCGCTCACTCCACAATCCGTGTAACCGGCTGTTTTAACAAGTAGCTTCTCAGTCATGGATTTCACGGTGAGGACAGATTCAATCAGGCCGGCTGCACCCAGGGTGTGTCCGTAATACCCCTTGAAACTATTGACAGGTGTTGCGGACAATCCAGCAGTGCTAAATGCCAAGGATTCCATTTCGTCGTTGAAAATGGTAGCGGTTCCATGGGCGCATAAATAATTCACATCTCCGGCTGAGATGCCGGCGTTCTTCAATGACTTTCCGATGGCCAATGTCAAGCCAGCTCCTGTTCTGGAGGGCCCGGAAATATGATTAGCGTCGTTTGAGCTCGCCCCTCCGGCAACCGCTATAAGCTCCCCATCCAGGCCTGCTTTTTTATTGTTTGTGAGCACGATTGTTCCACATCCCTCGCCCAGGTTCAATCCGTTCCTGTTTTTATCATACGGCTGGCAAGGGTTTTCTGCCAACGCCAGGAATGACTGAAACCCTGACACCACAAATTTTGAAATTATATCTGCTCCGGCAACTACAATATTGTTATAGCGGCCTGATCGTATGTAGTCTGAAGCCATAATAACGGCCAAGGCGCCGGATATGCAGGCATTGGAGAGCACAATCGGAACGTTCGGGTTTTCAAAAAAGGCCTGAACTTGTTGTGCGGCCTCCCACAGGTGTATGCGATTCTCCCCGAAGCCATGGTAATTTTCTGCATCCAGCAAATCGATATTGCCTTTGGTTGTCGAGATCAGTATGCCGGTTTGTCCTGATCTTATATCTACCTCTGAATCCTTCAAGGCATGGGAAATAGAAAGTATGAGCAGCTTTTCAAAACGTGTGTATTTATTCGGGTTGCCGATAGCCTGAAAAGCCATATCCAGTTTATCGGTATTTATTAGCGCAGCGCAAAAGGGTGTATTGGATGTTGGGGAGCTGGCCTGCAAGGCAAGGCCAGATTTTCCATTTCGCACGGCGGAGAAGTTTTCGTCAGTGGAAAAACCCAATGGCGACAAGATGTTGTGTGAAGCAATAAGTGGTGCAGGCATGTTAAGAATGGTAACTAGCTCATTGGCTTTTGTGGTTTTTGCTCTTCGTCGGCGCTCAGCGCAAGCCCTTTGACTTTTACTTTTTGTCGTTTGTTGTTATTCCAGTCCGTGCTTTTGTTTCCAGCTCTTATAGAATTCGGGTACGGTAATGCTAAACTCCCCGGCTTTGGTTACAAAAACCTGGGTAGATGATCCGGCCGCCACTTTTTTATTGTCTGACTCACGATAGATGTTGTACTCAAATATAATCTTGGCTGCTTTTGTGTTGACGAGCTTCGTTTCGACGAGCACTGCTTCGCCGTATTTCAATGGGCTTAGAAAATCACAATTTATCTGTACCAGGGGCACAATAAAATCATTGGTATAGATTTCAAGGTATTCAAGCCCATATTTTTCTCCAAATGCTTCTCTGCCATCTTCAAAGTAGCGAAGATAATTTCCATGCCACACCACTCCTATAGCATCTGTTTCGCTATATCTCACTTTAACTTTTACCGTTGCGACCAAGGCCTCTTTACTCATTACCGCGTTCTTTTATAGTTGCTCAGCACAATTGCTCCCCCTCCTGTAATCAATGAAAATATGATAAGGCGGACTATTTCCGGCATTACTGAAACTATTGTACCACCTCTGAGAAAGAGATCGTAAAATGCATTTAATCCCCAGTTAAGCGGCGACAAGGAGCTAATTTGCTGCATGATTTCAGGCATAACATACACGGGAACCCATATTCCACCAATAGACGCCAGTATGATTACTGATATGGCACCAAATGAAGTTGCTTGCTGGTAAGTTTCAAATACAGACCCGATTAGCAAGCCAAAGCAGGTAGCAGACAATGCTGCAAACAAACCAACCAGTGCCAAGGCTAAAATATTGTTGCCCAGTGAAAGCACGGGCAACCCCAATAAGGGCAATATATATATTCCCACGGCGAACATCAGCAGCATTTGCACGAGGCAGACCGTTATAAACAGCAACAATTTACCTCCAAAAATCACGGCTGGCCCTATGGGCATAATTAGCAGGCGCTGATCGGTTCCCTGCACGCGCTCGTTCAGCATGTTCCCTGCAAGGGGAATTACGATAAAAAACATGGCAAAGAGCGTCCATGCGGGAACATTGTGTTGAACTGAATTGGCGTAAACCATGTCTTTGTTGCCTGATTTGGAAGCATATACTTCCTCGATAAAGATCAATTGGGCATCATCGAATTCGATCTTATTTTCTTGCTCTGAACCTTGGGAGAGTCCATCTGCAAATGTTTCCATAATGGTTTGTGACTCTACCTGGGCGATGAATTGGTACAGTACGCCCAACAGTGCACTCTTAAAGGATTTTTTAACGGCTGGGTCAATAATCAGCTGGATTTGAACGGGTTCGGAGGTAGCTTCATCTGATTCAGGTATGAGCCCTAACCCTGCCAGTGTTTGATCCACTCGTACTTCCACACCTCTTTTCAGGGCCGCGCTCGTACCCTGGCCTATGGCAATTGCTATCTTATACTCTCCATTGGCTACGGCTTTCTCAGCGGATCCAAGATCTGCTGATTGATGAATGGTAAATACTTTTGAGGCCCTGAGTCCCTGCTCTATTGCCTGGGCAAGCATACCATGGTCATTATCCACGAAGAGGACTGGGATATTGGATTCCTGGTAATCTCTGAAGGGGCCGTGTTGTATGAGTGCCATTATAATGATAAGCAGTGCTGGCATGATGAACAGTATGGCCAAACCCGCTCTATCGCGGATAAGTATCAACAGCTCTTTGTAAAATGAGGCCCAAAGCTTCATTGTCTATCGGATTAATTGAAGGGTGCAAATATAGCTCAATTCATATAGTCCTGCCATTGCACCAGCAGGTACTTTGGTTTTCCATTGTCTTCAGTTTTCTTAAATCCGTATTCATAACAGAACAGGTATACGCCGCCACTTTTTGATTTCCAATAGTTGGTAAAGTACTTTGGGTTAAAGCCTTCACCCAGCAATGTTTCGGCTCTCACCATGGCCTTACCCGCCTTGTTATACTCTTTCAGTATTCTCCTGTTAAGTTTTAGCTGCGTATCGATTTTCCTAAATAAGTTATTCTCATCCTCCCTGTTCTTTACGTAGTGGTATGACGATTTACAATAATGAGAACAGAACTTCTTGTCTGTTCTTCCTTCGACTTGTTTTCCACAATATGGACAGTTTCGCATAGTAGTATATTAATCGTATAATATTCGTATAAATATACGGTTAGATTTGGTATTGTCAGCTTGTGTATGGTGGTTTGCATTTAATTTCATTTTAAATGAGCAAATTAACTATACGGTTAAGCAATGTTAGGGTATCGGGGCGGACGATGCTCTGCTTATCTTTTCCATTTAGCTGGGAGCTCGTTCGGCTCGTTCGCAGGCTGGAGGGCCGGAGATGGGTTCCGGAGCATTTATGTTGGTATGCTACGGCGAGCCAATCTAATTTACACTACATCGACCGGTACATGGGGAAGGTTGCTTTGTTGGATAAGGGCCACTTATCCTATAAGGTGATAGAGGAGGCGGCGGCAGCTGTTAAGGCCACGGCAAAAAGGCGCAATAAGGGCAGGTCCAAATTCTCGTGCCTTTCGGAGGACGGCAGGCGTCAGATACGCGATACTGTTGTTTTTATGCGTGGGCGGCGTTATGCTGAATCGACTGTTAGGACGTACGGCGGCATATTGATAGATTTCTTATTGCTCATCAATGACAAATCGTTGGTTGCGTTATCCAATGATGACATTGAGCGTTTCAATCAGGAGTTCATACTCAGGAGAAATTACTCCATCAGCTTTCAGCGTCAGTTTATCGGAGCGATAAAGATATTTTGCCAGGCACATCCCGAGGCGGGGATTGACGTGCCTCAGTTGGTTCGGCCCTGCAAGGATTTAAAGCTGCCTTTGATTTTATCTAAGGAGGAGATATTGGATCTATTGAGAAACACGCGCAACATTAAGCACAGAACGGCATTGGCGCTGCTTTATGCTGCGGGCCTGCGAATCAGTGAGTTACTTTATCTGGAGCTTTGCAATATTGATATTGACAGGCGGCAGGTTCGCATTATCAATTCAAAGGGCAGGAAGGACAGATATGTAGTTTTGGCGAGGAGTTTCACTTTATTGCTTGGCAACTATCTCGCCACCTATAATCCCAGTAAATACTTTATAGAGGGTGCATCTGGCGGGATGTACAGTGCTGCGAGCATTCGCGCTGTGCTGCGCCGTTCTTGCGAGCGAGCCGGCATCCGCAAGCATGTTACGCCACACACGCTCAGGCACAGCTATGCCACTCACCTTTTAGAGAGCGGGGTTGATTTGCGGTATATACAGGAGCTGCTGGGCCACTCCAAGCCAGAGACGACGATGATCTACACGCATGTAAGCAGAAAAGACTTATTGGACATTAAGAGCCCGTTAGACGTAGCGGTTGAAGAATTCGCAAAAAGGGATAAACCCAACAAAAACATACTGTTATCCCGAAACACATTCTGTTAATGTGTACATTTATAGAGCATAAAACAAGTTAGCACCAATTTAAAACAGTGAAAAAAATACT
>DTRI01000039.1:15075-17606 GCA_012966015.1 Flavobacteriales bacterium
AGTTCTAAAGCCCTACATTTCATACACAGACCGTTATAGATAATAAACAATGAAAATGAGAACGTTACTTTGGATGTTGATTTTCTCGTGTTTGATTATGTTCGGCACAGGGTGCAAAAAAAAACTTGGCTATAAGACACTCAAAGACCTTGAATCTGTTGATATGCCACCAGAAGGTTGTTTCGGTTCGTCCTCTAATTCTTGGTTGACAGGAGAGTATGTAATCAGATCGGAAGCGGAATTTTATTCGCAAATTGACACAAGTCAATGGGCTGTCTGCACCAACAAACTACCGGCCATTGATTTTACCAATAACACTTTGTTTTGTGCGTGTTATGAATACAATGTCACAAAGGAGGAATGGGAGGCCGAAATGAAAGTTTACTACAATGACAAGAAGGATGATTATGACGTGTTTACTAAATATCGTTATGTGGGAGGCGATGGTACATATACAACAGGATGTGAATGTTACGCGGTTCCTAATGTGAGCGCTGGTGCCACGGTTTCCTTCAAAAGCAAAGCAAAGACTATGTGAGGTAGGGTGATTGTTTCCTATCTATAACAATGGCTTTGGCGCTATGCCACGCCAGAATACTTATCAAAAGTGTTGCGTATCTTAACGGTACTAAAACAATGGGGCACAGCCCAAAGCCGAGCCGTTATAGGTAATTCCCCCTGTCCCGGCCGAAAATAGGACTGACTTCGCAAGCTAACGACAGGACTAAAATGAAGCAAAAAAATTAAACTGTAAACAATTGAATTTTAAACATTTACAAAAACGTTAGTCATAAAGAAGTATACACTGAACATACTACTATTCGAAATATTTTTAGGAACAATTCGTTAAGTGAATAAAACGACTTCAACATGAAACACCTAACAATACTACTTGTTCTATGCCCGATCTTTAGCTATGGGCAGAGTGATTCTATCAATAAAAACGCTTTTTATGTTCGTGCCGGCATTTATGAGGTAAGTATTGGTTATCAGCATAAATTCAATAAAATAGGCGTTGGATTTGAAGCAGATTATCGTCCTACGTTTAAGCATGAGTCATATAACAACTCGTTCCCATCTTTATCCTTGGCAGCCTCTATGCAAGCTATTCGAGCTAAAAGCTTATTAAATATCTACTTTAAAAAAAATAACTTCTTATCCGTCATGTTCTTTTACAGACAGGGAAACGCGAACAATATTATTTATGATCCCGGGAAGTTTGGCGGCTCGAATCATTCGGATTACGCTGAATATTCAGAGCGTAATAACGAAATCGGATTAGGTGCTTTTATGCACAAGGCGTTTAATAATCATCCAGCAATTCAATTCTATTTCGGTGCTAGTATAGCTTATAAGGAAGCCAATCAGCATTATACCGTGGATGGGACATATGCTAATCAAATACCCGTTGACTACACACTAGTCAAAAATTGGGTTGTCCCTGGTCTCTACGTAGGATTCAAATTTGACATTATACGATTCTAATAACTGGATAAATTATTCTACCTATAACATCGCCTATACTTCATGCCGAATAGAGCTCGCCCTACCCGGGTCGACTTATCAAAAGTTTCGTCGCTTTTTCTTATATTAGTGAGTCGGCACGAAAGCATAGCCGCAAACCGTTAGCATTCATTAAAAATTAAAATTAAAGCCTATGAAAAACAAAAAAAGATTCTTCCATCTGCTTCTTGCTTTTGGGATTGGTATATCCAGTGGATATGCCCAGGAGTCAAGCAATGCTTCTGGTGGTGATGCATCAGGCAGCGGAGGAACCGTTGCATACAGCATCGGACAAACGGTATATACTTATGAGAGTGGATCCAATGGAGAAGTGACTCAAGGAGTACAACAACCCTATGAAATTTATACTGTTGGAATTAACGAGGAGCCTAGTAACATATCGTTAAAAACATATCCAAATCCAACCTCCGATTATTTGGTGTTGGAGTTTGCGGATTACTCCAATGAAAAAATGGAATATCAGCTCATTGATTTAGAAGGAAAGATAATTCTCAACCATTCAATCACCAATGTTCGAACTCAAGTTGATTTAAACACTTATTCAAAAGGCATCTATTTTATCAAAATAATTAAAGAATTAAAAGAAATTAAAACATTCAAAATCATTAAAAACTAACAGATATGAGAAATTTATATACACTATTAACGGCAATAATTATTACTACAAGTGCTTTTGCTCAAGCACCAGAAATGATGAGTTATCAAGCTGTGGTTAGAGACGGAAGTAACGCATTGGTCGCTTCATCATCAGTTGGAATGCAAATAAGTATTCTTCAAGGTTCTTCATCTGGAACAGCAGTATATGTTGAAACGCAAACACCGACTTCCAATGCGAATGGATTGGTCAGTATTGAAATAGGTGCAGGCACGGTGGTATCTGGCTCTTTTTCCAGCATTGATTGGGGAAATGATACCTATTTTTATTAAAACTGAAACTGACCCCACAGAAAGAAAACGCTGGGTAACAATGGCTATCAGTAATGGCGGTTGGTGTGAAAATGCCTAAA
>DTRI01000040.1:0-646 GCA_012966015.1 Flavobacteriales bacterium
GTAACAGAACGTTTCCACCCTCGTTCAATTCTGGTTACTGGAGGTTGCGGTTTTATCGGGAGCAATTTCATACGGTTTCTTCTTTCATTGGAAAACCCTCCTCGAATCATCAATTTTGATGCACTCACATATGCAGGTAATCTAGAGAACCTTACCGATATTCTTGACCATCCCAATCATATTTTTATCAAAGGAGATATCCGAGATTTCACCCTTGTTTCGCAGACGTTTGAGAAATACGTATTTGATGCCGTGGTAAATTTCGCTGCCGAGAGTCATGTTGATCGATCCATCAAAAGCCCACAGGATTTTTTTGAGACCAATGTGGGTGGCACTTTGGTGTTACTGAGAGCCACTCACAAGCATGGAGTTAAGAGGTACCTTCAGATTAGCACTGATGAAGTTTATGGGAGCTTGGAATCCACAGGGTATTTCACAGAAGAAACGCCGCTGGCCCCCAATTCACCCTATTCGGCCTCTAAAGCTAGCGCCGATCATTTTGTACATGCTTATTACCACACTTACGGTCTTGACACGGTTATTACGCGTTGTTCAAACAATTACGGCCCCTACCAGTTCCCTGAGAAACTTATTCCGCTTATGATAAACAACGCACGCTGTAATCGCTCGCTACCTGTGTATGGGG
>DTRI01000040.1:656-5307 GCA_012966015.1 Flavobacteriales bacterium
ATTATGGACCAAGACAGCATGAGGAGAAGTTTATACCTACGATATTGAAAAGTATTAAATCTAAAAAGAAGATACCATTATATGGCAATGGCAAGAATGTTAGGGATTGGATTCATGTGAGAGACCACTGTGCTGGTATCTGGAATGCACTGATTGATGGAAAAGCCGGCGAGGTCTACAATTTTGGGGGCAACTGTGAGCTAACCAATATCGAACTTGTTAAGAAAATAATTAAGGTAATGGGGAAATCAGAGTCCCTCATTAATTTCATTCAGGATAGGCCCGGCCATGACTATAGATATGCTATTGATACTGCCAAAGTCCGGAACGAGTGGGGGTGGTCGCCATCCATTAGTTTTGATGTGGGTTTAAAGGAAACCATTAAATGGTACAACCAGAACCAAGCTTGGTTTGAATCGGTCACTTCTGGTGGCTATCAATCATATTATCAGTCTCATTACGGCGTTGACTAGCGTAATAGGTAAAATCATGCCCATTGCTGTATTCAGTATTGTTTATGTAGCCATCCTCGCGGCGTCGCTCTTTACTGACGTCGATGACTTCCGTGGACTGGTGTCCAAGACTATTCCGGCGCCTTGGATGATACTCAAATGGAATGAAAGTATACTGTATGATTCTGAACTGCAAAGAAATTGCAGTTGTAAAATCAACGATTGGAAACATTGGTTTTCGTAAGTGGTGAAAATTTTTGATTACTTATACTACGGTGTTCGCGAGGAGAATTGAATGAGCTGGTCCAATCTCAATTGTGCTGTAACCGGCGGAGCCGGTTTCATCGGGTCCCACGTTGCAGAAACGCTGTCAAAAAAAGGAGCTATTGTCACCGTGCTGGACGACTTGAGCACCGGCCGCGAAGCCAACTTGGAGCTGCTGTACGATTTGGGAGTCGAATTCGTCCAAGGTTCGATTCTGGACAAGCCACTACTGGAGAAGACCTTCACCGGCATGGACTACGTTTTCCATTACGCGGCGCTGCCCAGCGTACCCCGGTCAATCGCGGATCCCCTATTGTTCAGTGAGGTGAATCTCACCGGAACCCTGTGGGTGCTCGAGGCAGCGCGGCAAGCTGGTGTGAAGAAAGTAGTCTACGCCGCTTCCTCTTCGGCCTACGGTGACATATCCAAGTTGTCCAAGGCGGAGGCTCAGGCCGCCTCGCCACTCAGTCCATATGCGGTGACCAAGCTGGCGGCTGAGCACTACTGTGTCGTCTACAGTTTGGTCTATGGTCTGCCGACAGCCTCGTTGCGCTATTTCAATGTCTACGGCCCGCGACAGAATCCGAACTCACGCTATGCTGCGGTGGTGCCGAATTTCATCACCGCGGCCATGCATGGTGAGTCACCACTAATTCGCGGCGATGGTGAGCAATCCCGCGATTTCGTCTTCGTAGATGATGCGGTGCGAGCCAGCTTGAAGGCTGTTCTTTCCTCCGAAACGGATGGGATAGTGGTCAACATCGCTACGGGTCAGCGCATTACCATCAATAAGCTGGCAGCCGCGGTCATTAGGCTGGTGGGGGCGGACGTTGAGCCAAAGTACGTTGCAGCCCAAGTAGGCGATATTCGCCACTCGCTGGCTGATATCTCTAGGGCGCGCAAGCTCATTGGTTACGAGCCTCGATATTCCCTTGAGCAGGGGCTACAGAAAACAGTAGAGTACTTTATTAGGCAATAAATATCAGCATATTTTTCCTTTATTGGATTTAGTGAATGCCCTTTCACGCGGAGTTAAATTATTGTTTTTCTCTGGAGCGCCACCAGACCCGCCACCGATTCCTGTATGAAGTCTGTACTTCCGGAATCTGGCAGCGGCCGCCGCGCCAACCCAGATAACCAATAATGTAGCCCAGTCCTCGTATGGGATAGCGACTCATACCGAGTTTTATTGCTTTTGCGACTGCGAATGTAATTGGTGTACCAAGCCACCTTGCAGCCCCTCCGTTTTGGACATAGCCGTTATACAATCCGTACTTCGTTGATATAGGCCTTAAGTGTGTGAACATTGTTTGGGTGTGAAGGGACGTACTGTATCCTCTTTTCTGGGCTAGTACAATTTCAATTGAACTATGGCTAGGGGTAGGTGATAAACCGCCAATGTCATCCATACATTTTCTGCGATATAGCGTGGCGGCACCCCAGGGTCTGTCCCATCTGTTGTATTCCATCCTTTTAGAATTGGGTTCTACTAGATCACCAGAAATAATACCCAGCCCCCTGTCAATGTTGAATGCTTCCAAAAGCTTGGAAAAGTACGTTGGTTCCGGGACTACATCACCGTCAACGATAGCTAAAGCTCCCCATGAGAGATTCTGTTTTGCAGCTAACTTTGCTAAATATTCTGCATTTTTAGAAAGCAGTTGGCTATAGTGAAGCAACGA
The DNA here is from genome assembly GCA_012966015.1 of Flavobacteriales bacterium. Taxonomy (GTDB): domain Bacteria; phylum Bacteroidota; class Bacteroidia; order NORP154; family NORP154; genus NORP154. Next base: position 3,055 of record DTRI01000040.1, read on the forward strand.
TGCTGGAGTTCTGTCAATATGTCTTTTTGTGATAATCCATTCTTCACTAAACTGTGAGAGAATTTCACTAGTCTCATCCTTTGAATTATCATCGACTATAAGCCACAAACTGGGACGTTTAGTTTGTTTTATGATGGAATCAATTACTTGCGAGAAGTGCTCCGCCTCGTCACGGATAACAGAGAGTAGAAGATAATCCATGATATCCCGGACACGCAGGACTGATAATAAGTTTGCAGTTCTAAGATTACATTGGACACGTCGGCTCTATAAACAGGGTTCGCTATCGCCAATGCGTTTTTCCGGCGCAATACCCTGAGCGAATGAACATTTCACATGAACATTGATGAAACAGTTTTTCTGAGCACAATAACTGCCTTACTAGTACTTCTCCTTCTCGCTGTAAGGCGCTCAGGGATGGACTACCGTTGGAAGCTTATGCTCGCAATACTATTGACTTTTGAAGGTATTTCAATTTCCCTCCTAGCGAATAAGGTACCGTGGTATTTTGGTCTATTAATTACGATAGTTGCGGGAGGTTATCTAGCCACATTATTGCAGGAGCGACCTGAAGGCCTGACGGTCCACAGTATTGGATCCCACTTAATGGAGCGACTTACCAATGACGGTCGACTCACGCGCTGGTTTCCCGTTATCGGTCTAACAATTGCCGTTGCAGACATAGTCGCTAATGCATTGGTTTTCGACGGGCGGTTCGGCGGTTACGATTGGACAGTTCTGGCGGCGGCAGCCACGTGGGTTGGCTATGGATACATCCCGCCCGCCTATTCCCATGAACGGGATTTCGCCTTTCTTTTCATCAATTTACTGGTAATGGTGCTGGTTGTACCTCTTGTTGGTTACAATATCATCACTGGAGGTACGGATGAGGGAACTACGAATTTAGGTGAGCATGGTTTAGTAGAGATTCTTCTGACGAATCCCCTCAAAAATATACTATCTCTGATGGGTTACGAGGCATTATCGGTGGGTAACACGTTGCACTTCCGGCTCGAGAACGGTAATCTGGTTTATGTCTCCATAGCACAGGGATGTTCGGGCATCTACTCGGTCGCTGTTTTCGTCGCTGCTTTTGTGGCCTTTGTAGCAACAGAATACAACCGGCTGGATCGCAACGTGGCTGCCCTGCTTTTACTTGGAATTCTTACGGCCTACTTCGCAAACCTGTTCCGCATGGCTTTTATCGTGATTGTAGGACACTATCACGGGATGGAGGCACTGGAATGGGCACACGCCAATACAGGCTGGCTAATATTCATGTTCTGGGTAGGGATTTTCTGGAGTGTTATCTTCAGGTTTCTGGTTCCACTGCCAACTGGGGTCAGGTCTAAGAGGAGGGAGCCTGAAAACGGGAGGATTTGAACTTTCCGATAATAGGCGAGACGTTTTAGATAATTTTTTGACAAAGTTCAAAGTAAAAAAACAATGAATGATTCTTAGATTGTTTTAAATATTGACTACAGAAAAACATCTATAATTTTTTTGGAAAGGCATAATCTCAAATCACTTGCAGAGGTATTATAATATAGATCTCTTTAAGTTTGGTTTTTATTGTAATCTACAATTACTATTTTTTAGTAAGTAAAAGTGAAAACGAAGTTGAAAGAATATTTGATTGCTGAAAAAAGTTAGTACTCCTTAGATATTTTATAAAACGTCCTAGGTTTTTACTTTTTTTACCTTCTATTAGTGGTTTCTTTTTTGATGATTTTTTTATATTGTAGTTTAGCGTGTCACTATTCTCTAATATGTTTCTTTTGTTCATTAAAAACCGCCCTGTTCCTAAAGCCTTATAATCTAAAATTTCCAATCCTGCTTTTAAAACGATAGCACTAATCGTTTTTTTTGAAAAAAAGTATGAAACTCTTCCTGGAGGATAAGAAGATAAGAGATTGTAAATGTTGAATTTTGCATCAATAGAACTGATATTAGGTATGGGTGTTATGAAAAAAATGCCTCCGGGTTTCATTATTCTTTTTGCTTCTATCAAAAAATCTAAAGGGTTTGTAATGTAAACAAAAGTTGAGTGGCAAGTTATAAGGTCGAAAAAATTTTCATCATATTTCCCGTCTTTTAATGTTCCAAAGGTAACTTTAGCATATTTGCTTGATTCCTCAGAGTTGTAAAAGTTAGGATCAATACCGTATGTATCCCACCCCTTCACTTTAGCTATTCGAAGAAAATTACCATTACCACACCCAACATCTAAAACCCTACCTTTATCGACATATT
>DTRI01000041.1 GCA_012966015.1 Flavobacteriales bacterium
GAGCTCGAAATAATAGCGAAAATTAGAAACTGGTTAGCTCCTGGATTTTTGTGGTAGGAATGATACGGAATTCGGCGCAGCTTAAAGAGTACGGCTTTGATGAAACTATTAAGCTGCTGACAGGCCGCTCAAAAAGGCCTCTTTTTTTCTTCGGGATACAATAACGGATGAATCATCAGACATTATTGCGTATCCGCCTTCTCCCTTATGGTATTGTTTGAGGTGCCTCAGATTGATCAGGTGAGACTGATGCACCCTAAAGAAATTATATTCTGAAAGCAGTTCTTCAAAGTGCTTGATAGTTTTAGAAACCATGATTTTGCTGCCATCATGTAGAAAGAAGGTGGTGTAATTATCAGCTGATTCACATCTGATGATGTGATCTCTCTCCACGAATAGCAGGCCATCTACAGTGGGTAGGGCAATCTTGTTGAATTCCTCGTTGTATTGTCCTCCACGATTGATGATTTGTTCCAGTTTATCCTGAGACAACTGATTTCCCAATCTTTTGCCGGTCTTGGCCACTGCGTTAATCAATTCATTTATATCTATCGGCTTTAGCAAATAATCAGCGGCATTGAATTTAAATGCTTTCAGGGCGTAATCGCTATGGGCAGTAGTGAATACGACATCAAAATCGATATCTTCTATTCTTGACAAAAGGTCAAAACCTGTTTCCCCATTCATTTCAATATCTAAAAAGATGATATCAGGTTTGTGTTTTTTTGCCGCTTTTAACCCTGCTGTAACATTATCAGCCATTGCAATCACGGATACCTCCTCACAATAGTCTTGCAAAAGGACTTCAATATTTCCTCTCGCATTTTCTTCATCATCTACTATAAGTGCTTTAATCATAGCCTCATTTTTAAGTGATTGTTAATTTAGCTTGTAATCAATCTCCACCGTCATCGCCGCCGCCATCACCATCTTTTCCGCCGCCATCACCATTATTGTCCACATTTCCTCCATCCTCGTCTGTGCTATGGGTATTTCCTCCATCATCATCGCCATCATTTCCATCTTTATCCGTTATGGGGTTTGAATTACCATCGCCGTCATCATCACCGTCATCTCCACTTCCGTTGCGATCGGTGATCTTGCTGTCCTGAGGGTAATTGTCGCCTGAGCTCGTCCTTAAATTAGCACCTGGATCCTCATCGCTCCGGGTTGATGAATGCGGATTCAATTTTTTGGATGCACTTTCATTTGCGTCCTCTCCTTTCTCATATTGGTTCCTCGGGTTTGGCTCCAGGATTTCATGTTTCTTACAACCTGTTACTGCCGCCATGCACAAGGCAATGGTTAACAGTCCTACGAGTTTTAGATTTCCGGTTCTTCTTTTCTCTTTTGCTTTCATATCTAGTTGTAATTAATTGGTAATGTGATTTCTACTTTCGTTCCACTTGTAACATTCTGTTCATCTTTTATTTCTTTGGGCCCATCGATCGTTATTTTCTTTTTGGACATTTTTTTCATCAGATCAATGCGCCCTCTGGTAATATGAGTTCCTTTTGAGGTATGGTCTTTTCTTTGGTTTTCTTTTTTTCGTATGCTTGTATCGACTCCAATGCCATTGTCCTCAATTTGAAGTTTGAGCTCTTCGTTCTCGCCCCTAACAATGTTGATGGATACATTGCCCTTCTTATCCATGGGCAGTATTCCGTGCCAGATGCTATTCTCCACAAAAGGCTGCAATAACATTGAAGGTATTTTAATAGCGGTTGGATCCAAGTCTTTTTCTATCTTGATTTCGTAGTCGAATTTGTTCTTAAATCGCATGTTTTCCAATGAGAGGTACAGCTCTAACCTTTCAAGTTCATCAGATAAGCTTATCAAATTGCTCTGTGCGTCATCCAGGTTTTTCCTAATGAGCTTGGCAAAGTTGGTGAGATAATTATTCGCAGATTTTTTATCCTCCTTGTTAATGTAATACTGTATAGAGTTCAATGCATTGAATATAAAATGTCGGTTCATACTGGCATTCAGAGCCTTCTGTTCCAAAATCAACATTTTAGATTTTTGAATTACGCGCTTGGTAAGCATCTTTCTCTTGATAACGCTCATTCGCCATCTATAAATTCCAATAGAAATCAACACTGTAGAAATCGCCGACAGCAGATAAAACCACCATGTCATCCAAAATGGTGGAGAAATAATGAAGCTTAATTCAGAAGGAATTTCAGTCCAGTTGTTGTACTTATTGTTGGCAATTACCTTAAACGTGTAAGTACCTGGCGGGAGATTTGAATAGGTTGCAGAGTTCGATTGTGAAACAGGTGACCATTCATTATCAAATCCTTCCAGAATAAATTTATAATTTACCTTATCCGGGTTTGAATGGCTTATTCCGGCATAGTGAAAGGTGAGATGGTTTTGATTGTGCTGAAGATCCAAATTTTCCGGAAGGCCACTAGCCTCGTTGAAATCACTGGTGTATTGTGTCCAATCCGTATTGTCTAAAAACAAGCTAACCTCCGCAATATTGATGAGCGGTTTTGAATTTTGAAATGCAAATTTCGTTTTTGATTTGTCGTATTTTACCACTCCTTCAGTGGTGCAGAACCATAAATTGTCTTTACTGTCTAAGTAGCATCCATTTAGGTTGGTTTCAAGGCTATTGATTCCTTCCCAATTTGTGTAATGCACCATCGTGGGCTTGCTATTATCGTCTAAGTCATGGATGTCTAAACTATAGATTCCATTATTTGTTCCTGCCCAGAGATTTTCTTCGCTGTCAAAAACAAGAAAGTTGATAAAATTGGCCCTGAAGTTTTTCTCAATAATGATAGTCTCGAATGTGTTATTGCTGAAGTGCGTAATGCCGTTTTTTGTTCCCATCCACAAGGCACCTTTCGAGTCTTCTATTATCGTATAAACGGTATTATCAGACAAGCCATCTTCCTCGGTATATTTTTTGAACCCTGATCCATTAAATCTGATGAGTCCATCAGAAGTTCCAAACCAAATAGTTCCATTCTTTCCTTCGAGTATGGAGCGAACATTTTTTCCATTAAACCCCTGCTCCGCAGCGTAGTTGGTAAAGTTTCCATCCGAGTAATGAGACACTCCTTCAGCTGTTCCTATCCAGATGCTACCATCATTTGATTGAATTATAGAGGTGACTTTTTTCGAAATAAGCCCATGCCGGGTATTGAGAGCTCTGAATTTGCGGTTCTCATAAATGCTAATTCCATCAGAAGTTCCAAACCAAAGGTTTCCGTCTTTGTCGTTCATGCTGGTCCATACGGTTTTGTTGCCAAGGCCATCCTCACTCGAAAAAGAGTGAAATTTGTTTCCATCATATTTGCTAATCCCATTTCCATAAGTTGAGAACCAAAGATTATTATCGTTGTCTTCCACAATCGACATTACCAGGTCACTGAGCAAGCCGTCTTTTTGTGTGTAGCTAACAAAAGACTCTCCCGTAAATTTCAGCATGCCTTTTCCGTCTGTACCCATCCAAAGGCTACCTTCCCGATCTTCGAATATGCATTTAATGTTGTGGGAAGGCATTCCCTGGTTTGAAGTGAGATTTGACACTTCTACATCATTCTGGAGAAAGTGGGAGGAGCTCGACACTTTGCTAACGCCGTTTTTAGAGGCAGCCCACAGACTTCCATTATCATCAATTATCAATGATCTTATCCAATCGCTAATCAGGCCCTGCTCCATGTCTATTTGTAAAATTGATTCTTGATGATCCTCAGCGTCGTTGATTTTGTAATTGATAATGCCTTTGCCATAAGTGCCAATCCAAAGTGATCCCGAAAGGCCCCATGCCAAATCACTGATGTTTGGGGTTCCAATTCCATTGAGCTCAACGGTGTGCCATCCTCCCTGCTCAAAGATTGACAGACCTTTTCGTGTTCCCGCAATCAGATCTCCCTCCTGATTTATTAGCAGGGCACGTACTTTATCACTCTTTAATCCATCGTCAGTATTGAAGTACTCTATATAAGACTCTTCTGGTACGGGCCTCGAGTTGCTGAATTTGCAGATTCCTCCTCCATCTGTTCCAAGCCAGAGATTGCCTGATTTGTCCTCAGTAATGCATATTACATTATAGCTTAAGTGTTCCTTATTTAATGGGTAGTTGTAGAACGCTCTTCCGTCATATCGGATCATACCTCCCAATGTGCCAATCCACAGATTACCATCTTTTGTTTGGGTAATGCAATTAATCTGATTGTCCAGCAAACCATCTGATGTTGAATAGCTGATAAACTCTTTTCCATCAAAACGACTTATTCCTCCCAGAGTAGCAATCCATAAATAACCTTTGTTATCCTGAATAATATCCTCCACCTGAGATTGCGCCAACCCCTTCTCAATAGAATAATTGATAAAATTATATTGCTGAGCTATCAGCAATGTATGGGTTAAGATCAATATGGCTATCAGGGTCCTTCTCATATAAATTGTTCCTTACTATTAGGGCTTCAGGTATATTTTACTTAAAATAAGCAATAATGTTACACTTTCTGATCCGGTGTTGACTGAAAGGAGCTTGTGAACTAGCAAACGGTAGCAATTAGCTATTCTGTGAAATGCTGCCAGTTCCATTAATTTTAGGATAAACCAGATACTTGCTGCTTGAACTGATCCAATTTCGCCCTGGCAATGGGGATTTTCGCTCCGTTCTTCAGTATGGCAAAGTAACCGTCTTCGCTCAGGTACTCTTTCACCTCATAGATATTAATAAGATGGGATTTATGAACCCTGCAAAACCTTGATTCACCCAGGATTGACTCATAGATTTTTAAAGTGCGCGTATCGAGATATTTGGTGCCGTCTTCAAAAAATAGCTGGGTGCAATTGCCATCCGCTTCCAATCTTATTATCGATTGATCTTCGATAATTTTAAATCCTTTGGAATGATTGATCGTTATTCTTCGAATGGGAAGCTCTCCCCTTATCGTTTGCGCAATTGATTGTATGGATTTCGAATATTCTGAGTATCCTTCAGGATCAGATCTCGCGGCAACCTCGATTGATTTTACCTTTTCTACCGCCTTAATCAGCGCATCTATGTCAATGGGCTTAAGTAAATAATGGGCGGCATTGGCTTCGAAAGCCCGAATAGCATATTCCTTGTGTGCAGTAACAAACACTACTTGAAAATTGAACTCCTGCAAGCTTTCCAGCAATTCAAAGCCTTCAGTTCCCGAAGGCATGCTAATATCGAGAAAAATAACATCGGGCCTCAAAGAGCTTATCAAGGCTTTGGCAGTGTTTACCTTACCAGCTACTCCTACGATGGAAACATCCGGGCAGTGATCTCCCAGAG
>DTRI01000042.1:0-2156 GCA_012966015.1 Flavobacteriales bacterium
CTGTCGACACGGCGTGATTCATGTCTTTCAGTTCCGATTATTGCCAATCCGCCAGCATCAACCACTCCATGCCCTAATTTAATATCAGTTCCACGCCCAGCCATATTCGTTGCTATGGTAACGGCTCCTGGCTTACCGGCATTGAGTACAATTTCCGCCTCTCTTTGGTGCTGTTTAGCATTCAATACATTGTGCGTGATATTCTTCATTTTGAGCATTCGGCTCAGCAATTCTGAAATCTCTACGGAAGTAGTTCCAACTAAAACAGGCCTGCCATTAGATGTGAGCTCAACTATTTCTTCGATAACGGCATTGTACTTTTCTCTGGTAGTCTTGTAGATAAGATCTTCATGATCAGCTCTGGTAATTGGCCGATTGGTAGGTATTACCACAACGTCCAATTTATAGATATCCCATAATTCTCCGGCTTCTGTTTCCGCCGTACCGGTCATGCCCGCTAACTTGTGGTACATTCTAAAATAGTTTTGCAGCGTTACGGTAGCATAGGTTTGCGTGGCTGCTTCTACTTTTACATTCTCCTTGGCCTCAATAGCCTGATGTAAACCATCAGAATATCTCCTTCCCTCCATCACGCGGCCGGTCTGCTCATCGACGATCTTGATCTTGCTGTCCATGATTACATACTCTACATCTCTTTCAAAGAGTGTGTAGGATTTTAGCAGCTGGTTCATGGTGTGTATGCGCTCTCCTTTTATCGAAAAGTCACGCATAAGCTGATCCTTTTTCGATGCTTGCTCCTGTTCTGACATTCCGGACTTTTCAATTTCCGCGATCTCTCCGCCTACATCGGGAAGTATAAAGAAGCTGCTGTCTTCGCCCGAGTCGGTTATCAGGTCTATCCCTTTCTCAGTTAGCTCTATAGAGTTATTCTTCTCGTCAATCACGAAGAACAGCTCCTCATCTACAATGTGCATTTCTTTGGATTGGTCCTGCATATAGTAGTTCTCGGTTTTTTGCATCTGAGTTTTGATGCCCTCCTCACTCAAATATTTAATGAGCGCTTTGTTTCTGGGTAACCCGCGGAATGCACGGTAAATTGCCAGGCCTCCGTCTTTGTTCTTTTCATCTTCACCAAACAACCTTTTGGCTTCTGAAATGGCTTGCGTAACAAATTTTCTCTGCGCCTGGATTAGTTTTTCAACCCGGGGTTTTAGCTCATGAAATTCATGTTGGTCTCCTTTAGGAGTGGGGCCAGAGATTATTAAAGGGGTTCTGGCATCGTCGATGAGCACGGAGTCCACCTCATCCACAATCGCATAATTATGCTTTCGCTGAACGAGGCCTTCAGTACTACTCGCCATATTATCGCGGAGATAATCGAATCCAAACTCATTATTGGTACCGTAGGTAACATCTGCATTGTAGGCAATTCTTCTCTCTTCTGAATTGGGCTCGTGTTTGTCGATACAGTCTACCGACAAGCCATGGAATTCAAAAATTGGCCCCATCCACTCGGAGTCCCTGCGTGCCAGATAATCATTTACAGTTACCAGGTGAACGCCGTTTCCTGATAGGGCATTTAGATAAATGGGAAGGGTAGCGACAAGTGTTTTTCCTTCACCTGTTGCCATTTCCGCAATTTTACCTTGATGCAGGATAATCCCACCAATCAATTGAACATCGTAATGCACCATATCCCAGGTAACTTCATTTCCACCAGCCATCCATGTGCTTAAATGTATGGCCTTATCTCCTTTTATCTCAATACGATCTCCACTTGCGGCGAGGTCTCTGTCAAAGTCATTTGCAGTTACCTCAATGGACTCGTTTCCATTAAATCGCACCGCTGTCTCTTTGACCACCGAAAAGGCTTCAGGAAGAATATCCAGTAGAATTTCATCAGTTTTTTCTTCAATTGTCTTTTCGAGTGCGTCTACCTTTTGATATAGGTTCTCTTTTTTCTCAATCTCCATATCGGGATCATCCCCGATTCGAGATTTAATATTTGCTATCTCCGCTTTTTCTTCGGCTATGAAGTCGACTACTAGCTGCTTTAATTCTGGTGTCTTGGCTCGAAGATCATCATTGCTCAGCCCTTGAATTCCAGTGTAGGCCTCGTGAATTAGATGTACGAGTGGCATGATCTCTTCAACATCCCGGTCTGACTTCTTTCCAAAGAGATTAAATACGCTGGT
>DTRI01000042.1:2166-17192 GCA_012966015.1 Flavobacteriales bacterium
AGATAAGGCCATACATTTAAGCACATGGATGGCTGGTGGAAATGAAGTTACCTGGGATAAAATCTCTCGGTTCAGTGAAGGTGGATATCAAATATCCCGCCAATGCTGGCATATTGACAAATAGACAGAACCCTAGTATTCGTCCTCGTGGAAGAAGAAGTCGTCTTTGGTGGGGTAGTCAGGCCATATGTCCTCAATCCGATCATATGATTCACCCTCATCTTCAATTTCCTGAAGATTCTCGATAACCTCCAAAGGAGCACCCGATCTTATTCCAAAGTCAATAAGCTCTTCTTTGGTAGCAGGCCACGGTGCATCTTCCAATTTAGAAGCCAATTCCAATGTCCAGTACATATGCTTCTTTATTTACTAATTAAAGTACGTTGTAAATCCAAAAAGGTTGTCATATCAGACACTCGGTTTTTTGGGCGAGCAAAAATATAATTTCGCACGTTAATAACAAACTTTTATAAATAAAAAATTATTGCCTCGGGGCCCAGGGAATTTCTTCGCCCCCGAGATCCATTAACACCTTCCGGGACAGAATAAAGAGGTAGTCTGACAATCTGTTTAGATACACGATTGTTATCGGCTCTACTTCGCTGGTTTTCGATAAACTCAAACTTATGGTAATCCGCTCGGCTCTTCTGCATACTGTTCGGGCAATATGGCAGTGGGATGAAACAAGATTTCCTCCTGGAAGAATAAAGTTTTTTAAGTCAGGAAGCGTTTCATTCATGCGGTCAATCTCTTTTTCCAGGAACTGGACATCTGTTTCCAGTAAGTCGGGAATATTGGCTTTTGCTTTGTCAGGATCGGAAGCGAGGATTGAGCCAACCGTAAACAGGCAGTTTTGTATGTTTATCAGCGTGTCATTTATTTGATCGTCCTTTTGGCTATCTCTGATCAATCCGATATGCGCATTGAGCTCGTCAACTGTTCCGTAGGCTTCAATTCGGATATGGTTCTTTGAGACTCTGGTCCCCCCAAGCAGGGAAGTTTGCCCAGCATCTCCTTTTTTAGTATAGATTTTCATCTGTTTATCCCTCAATTTTTATTATCCGGTCAGCTGTAACCTTCCTCCGACAGCCATCGGTACAGACAGACAGACAGACAGACAGGCTCGCCAATAACCAGTCTCACGTATATTGGGTTTGGTTATGACTCGTTTCATTATTTAGCCAGCGAGGCAACAGTTCGTCTTTCGATGTTCACTTCATCCGATGATATCTGTCCGTCAATAAGCCTGATTATACGATGCGCATGTTTGGCGATATCCTCTTCGTGGGTAACAATGATGATTGTGTTGCCCTTCCCATGAATTTCCTCTAGCAGCCCCATTATCTCAATAGATGTTTTAGAATCGAGGTTGCCTGTTGGCTCGTCAGCCAGTAGAATCGATGGACTATTTACCATTGCCCTGGCAATCGCGACTCTTTGTCGTTGGCCTCCAGAGAGCTCATTGGGCTTGTGCTTTACCCTATCCGCCAATTCCACTTGCGTGAGCACTTCCATAGCCCTCTCTTTTCTTTTGTCCTTGCGTATACCAGCGTAAATCAGCGGAAGCGCCACGTTGTCAAGCGCGGTAGCCCTGGGTAATAGATTAAATGTTTGAAAAATGAATCCGATTTCCTTGTTCCTGATTTCTGCCAATTCATTGTCGGTAAGGCTGCTAACATCTTGATTATTTAGCACATAGTTGCCGCTTGTAGGGGTATCCAGGCAGCCCAAAATATTCATGAGTGTCGACTTTCCCGACCCGGATGGGCCCATTAGAGCGACAAATTCATTCTCGAAAATAGTCAGGGATACGTCACGCAGCGCTTTTACCTTTACTGTTCCAATAGTAAATGTCTTTACAATGCCCTTAAGTTTAATTATCTCCTGGCTCATCAGATTCAGCTGTTAATGCTGCCTCTTGCAAATTTAGCAATTGAACGAGATTACCTGCAAAATATTTTGTTAGCAGCCCGATAGCCAATTGGGTAAAAAGCATAAAAGTGCGTTAAAACGCAAAAACTCATCTAAAAATAGCATAAAAATGCAAATAAACGCAGTTAAACGCGAATCCTGTAATGTCCCCTTGTGCCTGTTGCTTTTAAGAAAACTACTCCCAGGTGGTACAAATCAACAGAAACCCAAACCTTCGGATGCTCTTTTACCCGTTGCCAGGCATGGCTCATTTCTGCCGACCAATGAATATCGTCGAGTACAATTACGGCCGCTTCACTGCATTGTTCTACAACCAGGTTGAAATATTTTAGGGTTGGCTTTTCTCTGTGATTTCCATCAATAAAACAGAATTCCAGCGGGTTTAGATTGGCCAATGCTTCGGGTAACGTGTTGTCAAAATCGCCCTTCATCAGTTCTATGTTCGATGCCTTTAGCTTATTGAAGTTGGCTTTGGCAGTTTCAGCAATTTCAGAAGACCCTTCCAATGTAATTAGTCTGCAGTTTTCATTCACCTTGCTCAGGTACAGGGTTGTAATACCCAAAGAGGTGCCCATTTCGAGAATCGTAGTTGGCTGCAAATGGTTTACCAGGCGGAAGAGCAGCTGTCCTTGTGTTGCACTTTTCAACGCCCTGGATGCAATATTCCGGATTTTTCGCTGTCCGGATACTCCGGTCCCATAATCATCCACGTGAATTTTATCTGATGACAAGAGCATTTGAGCTCGAAGGGACTCAATAACAGAAAACATGTAAAACCGATGATCGTCTTTGAGTATATTTGCGATAGCCTCTTTGACAGAAGGGTTTTGGATGCTGGCAGGTGATTTGGCCAGTATCTGATGCTGTACATATTTTATTAATGCATGCAGCTTTTTCATTCAGGAAGCTATTTGTGTTTTCAGTCAGGGAGATAAATATAAAGGGAATTTTGCATCTAAATTTTTAGAATGAGGAGTTTCTGTAATTATACCACCATTAATGCGAAAATTGATAATATTTGTATTTGCACTTACACACTTATCGGCAGCATTTGGGCAGCCTAAAAATTCTGAAATGAAAAATTTTACACTGGTTATACATGGGGGAGCGGGCACAATTCTAAAAAAGAACATGACGGATGAGAAGGAGGCCGCCTACAAGGAGCAATTGAACAAAGCGCTACAAACGGGCTATAAAATTCTGAGTGAGGGCGGTACGAGCACAGATGCCATTGAAGCAGCGATAATGGTGATGGAAGATTCACCGTTGTTCAATGCGGGTAAGGGAGCTGTGTTTACTAACGATGGCAAGAATGAAATGGATGCTTCGATTATGGAAGGTAAAACACTGGAAGCGGGGGCTGTGGCTCAGGTTAATACCATTAAAAACCCCATTAAAGCGGCAAGGGCCGTAATGGAGAAGTCGCAGCATGTGATGATGGTAGGGGAGGGCGCCGTACGTTTTGCCAGGGAAAACAAACTCGAAATTGTGGACAGCTCCTATTTTTATGATGAGAAGAGATGGCAGCAGCTAGAAAACATACGTGGATCCAACGATGTTGAAATGGATCACTCTGAAGAACGAGGTGATGTAAACAAGAAGCAATTCGATGCGGAATTTGACGCTACAGTCGATGAAAAGTTTGGAACGGTAGGAGCGGTGGCAATTGATGTTTATGGAAACATAGCTGCTGGCACATCAACTGGTGGCATGACCAATAAAATGTATGGCAGAGTAGGGGATTCTCCTATTATTGGCGCAGGAACTTACGCGAATAACAAAACATGCGGTGTATCATGCACAGGGCATGGAGAGTACTTTATCAGAGCCGTGGTAGCATACGATATTTCGGCTATTATGGAAAACAAGGGCGTTTCATTGGAAGAGGCCGCCAATGAGGTTATTCATAAAAAGCTGGTTGAAATGGGAGGATCGGGAGGTATTATAGCTGTAGATAGCAAGGGCAATTACGCTCTGATTTTCAATACTGAAGGAATGTACAGGGGCGTAGTGAAGGCCGATAATAAGCCAGAGGTGTACATATACAAGAACTAGACTTCTGGTTCAGAGATAAAGATACCCTCGGGCAAAACTCCGCATTACTCAATCAAATACTTCGCGTTGTGCATCTTGTTTTCGCCGCCTTGATGAAGAGCGTAGCTGAATCCCTTATGGATGGCGAATGCCCCGTGTTCCCCGGATTTATTAATGGCTAGATATCCGATTTGAAATGATTTATAGTCTTGCCTGGCAGCAATTCGGCCTACTGCCTCCTCACAAGCTCGCTGGGGAGTCATGCCACCTCTCATCAGCTCTACAATCAGAAAGCTGCCCAATGTTTTCATAACTGCTTCGCCCATGCCGGTGGCGACAGCGCCACCTACTTCGTTATCAGCAAACATTCCCGCCCCGATAATTGGTGAGTCACCAACCCGGCCGTGAAGCTTCCACGATAAGCCAGAAGTTGTGCAGGCACCGGATATGTCTCCTTTTTGGTCAATTGCCAATAGTCCTATCGTGTCATGGTTTTTCCTGTTGACAATTGGTTTGTATTCCGATTTTTCCAGCCATCTCTTCCACGCTGCCCGGGCTTTATCGGTTAGCAAGTCATCTTTTTTAAACCCCTTTTGCAGTGCGAATTCCAGCGCACCTGCTCCTGACAGCATCACGTGAGGGGTGTCTTCCATGACTTTCCTCGCCACGGAAATCGGGTGCTTGATGTGCTGAAGAAAAGACACCGATCCACAATTGCCAGTTTCATCCATTATGCAGGCATCCAGGGTTACCTTTCCATCTCGGTCTGGGTAACCACCGTAACCTACCGAATTTGACTCTGGGTCTGCCTCTGGAACTTTCACTCCGGTTTCGACTGCATCGATTGCCTTTCCTCCATTTTTAATTACTCCCCAGGCAGCTTCATTGGCAGGTAGTCCGTGATTCCACGTGGAGATTACCAAGGGGCTGGCTTCAGCGGAAATGAGAGTTCGTTTGCTTATTTCTGCCCTTTTAAATCCTAATAGGCTTGTTAGCGATGTAAATGCTGATCCGAGTATAAAATTTCTTCTGTTTATCATAGCGCTAGTGTGGTAATGGTAGATAGGTGATCAAATATAGCCCAAATAAAAAGCCCTCCCGTCATCTTTTATAAAGTATGAGGGAAGGCTTTGTGGGCCCACCAGGACTTGAACCTGGGACCGACGGATTATGAGTCCGGCGCTCTAACCAACTGAGCTATAGGCCCAGATAAACAATTTCAGAATTTCTTCTGGCAAGCGATAAACGCTATTTGCTACCTTAGGAGCGCAAAATTATCTTTTTATTAGTAATTATTCAAAGGCTTTCAGGATTAATATGAGTGAGGCGGGCAAGGTAAAAAACATTATTATCGATCTGGGTTTTGTGATTTATAATATCGATTACAATTTAACGCTCAACGAGTTTCGGAAACTTGGGGTGGAAGACATAGATAGCTTATATTCAAAGGTTGGTCAAAGTTCATTTTTTGATCAATTTGAACGGGGTGAATTATCTGTTGCTGGTTTTTATAATGAGATGAGATCATTTATGCCTGAAGAAATTACGGATATGCAGATAAAAAAAGCATGGAACGCAATGCTTCAAAACTTACCGATGGATAGAGTGGAGCTGTTAGAATATGTTGCTACTAGATACAGGCTGTTTTTACTGAGCAATACCAATGAGCTTCATTTTAATGAAGTTAAAAATACAATTGAGTTGTATTGTGGTTTAGATAGATGGGAAGAAATTTTTGAAAAAACGTATTATTCTCACCTGCTGGGGATGCGCAAGCCGAATGCAGATATTTATAAACTGGTGCTTGAGCAGAATGATCTAGATGCTTCAGAAACGATGTTTATTGATGACTTACAGCAGCACTTGGATGGGGCAAATAGCGTTGGAATATCGACCCAGCTTGTAGATGAAGAAAAAAGCATTGCGGAGATCTTTAGCAGGGACGGCAGGTTAGTGTGACCTTATCTTATTTCCTGACAAAGCTCTACCAGTACTCCATTAGCGCTCTTAGGATGAACGAAGCAAACCAGCTTGTTATCGGCTCCCTCACTGGGAGAATCTTTGGTAAATGTAAATCCCAGCTCCCTGAGTCTTGCCATTTCTTTACCAATGTCTTCAACTTCAAAAGCAATATGGTGTAGGCCTTCTCCTCTGTTCTCAATAAATTTCGCGATTGGGCTTTCGGAGTTCAATGCTTTTAGCAATTCAATTTTTGTATCACCTACCTTGAAAAATGAAGTTGCAACTCCTTCAATTTCCACTTGCTCTTCTTTATAGTGTTCTATGCCGAGCAAACTCTTATAGAGCTGGTTGGCAGCTTCAATATCCTTTACTGCAATGCCAATATGTTCAATTTTGCGCATAGAAAATTTTTAGGTACACAAAGTAAGTCATTACCAATGTAAAATGTATTAACCAGGAAATGAATATAGAAAGGCGGCAGATTTATTTCTTAAGGAATTTGCCCATTTCCTTATCGTAGTTGATGTAGTAAGTCCCCTTTTTTAAGTTAGAAACATCAACTTTGGCTCCAAATCCTTTTTTTACGATATTACCATATGCATCATATATCTCGTACATGGTTTCATCTGAAAACAGGATATTGTCTTTTACTTTTACTGGGGCAAATGTAACAGGTGGCTTTTGGGATCTGGATTTAACGGATGCTGAATATCTTGGTCTGCGGCTATAATCAACTTGCTTTACCCTGAATTTGTTCTCTCCGGAGTGAGGTGTTATTTTGAATGTATAGGTATTCGTAGCCTTTAATCCTATTCCTCCTTCCTCGCCAACTTTCACCCATTTGTTCCACCTGAACTGTTCAATGATATACGGAAGCTTACCCGTTTCGTTGTTGGTGATCCAGGTTAGCATCCCTTCGTCATCGAGCTTCATTGACACAATGTCAAATGTGCTTTTTGGCTTAAGAACTTCAGGGTTAAGAATTTTTGGTTTACAGTCATCGCCATGGCGAATTTTAACTACCACCTTTGTGCCAATTTCAAGCTGAAATGCGGTAAAATCAATCTCAAACGCACTGGAGTTTATTTCGTCTGTTGTGACCTGGTCGTTGATGGTAACCTCATAGGTACAGAATCCAACGCCTGAACCCGCAAATGGGTTCTGCACAAAAAGATTCTTTCCTTGATAGTTGCCTTCCAGAATTATCGTTCCCGCGAATGACAGGGAGCTTATTAAAAGGATAACGACTACTACTGCACTTCTCATACAATTCTTAAAAACCCCTGCATATTCATTGTTTTTCACTGTACCTTATTTGTTCCAATGCAGAGTTGTCTGTTTTCTGACAAAATTAGCTGCAATATTATAATCTTATTTTAAGATTTCCAAAAAAAACAACAAATCTATATGATTAGTAAATCGAGAATGTCAGGCATTGATTTTTGGAATCCTTAAAGAGGCGAAGGTAAGTTACTTTTTTGTCATTTCAAAAAGGGTGTGAGTAAAATATTTATCACATATTTTTGTAATATTGACAAAGAAATCTTAATCTTGCAGCGAAATATATACTAGGGATATTACATTTAAACCCAATTGGAGAAAGCCTTTGAATTAAACACCTTTTTAAAGATGAAAAAAGTATTTATCGGAATGTTTTTGCTTGCTTTGTTTGTTGCGGCCTGTAATGAGCCTACAACTACAGAAACAGCGCAGAAGAGAGTAGCAAAAGGCAACAGGGAATACGGAGGTGCATTCAAAGTAAATGAAAGGGATGAATTTCAGTCTTTGTTCCCATACGGGATTATTGACGCTGTATCTCACAAGATTGCCTCACAGATTTACGAAGGTCTTGTTACATTAAACACGAAAGATCTGAGTATTAAGCTACGGATTGCTGAGAGTTGGGAGCTTAGCGAAGATGGTATGGTTTACACTTTTCAGCTTAAGAGAGGGTGCTATTTTCATGATGATTCTTGTTTTCCTGATGGCAAGGGCAGAGAAATTAAAGCAAGTGATTTTAAGTATTCTTTTGAATTGCTGTGTACGGAGAATATTAACGACAGTATCAGCAACCTAATGTTTGCCCGAACATTTAAAGATAAGGTGAAAGGCGCCAATGCATATTATGAAGCGAGTAAGAATGGCAAACCGGATTTTGATCTTGCGGGTATAAATGTTATTGATGATTATACGATTACCATCACATTAAATCAACCCAGCGCATCCTTTATATATATACTTGCGTATCCTGCAGCCTCTGTGGTGGCGAAGGAGGCCGTGGATAAATATGGGGACATGTTAATCGTTGGTTCTGGCCCTTTTGCCTTTGAGGACTATTATGAGGAAACGGACGAATTGACCGGAGAGCCCGTGGATTATTTGATTTTGGTTAGAAACAAGAGTTATCATGGGTTTGATTCACTGGGAAACCAATTGCCCTATCTCGATTCGATTGTAATATCATTTTACAACTCTCAAAAACGAGAATTGGCGCTTTTTCAGGAGAAAAATTTGGACATGATCCTGGGATTGCCAGCTGAATCTGTAAGAGACATTGTTGAGCAACAGATTACTTATTTTGAGAGGAAGCCACCCATTTTCATTTTGGAACGCTCTGCTGATATGTCAACACAATTCTATGAGTTCAACCTGAACAACAACGTATTCAGTGATGAAGGAAACGGCAAGAAAGTAAGACAAGCAATTTCTTACGCAATTGACCGGAATAAGATTATCGAAAAGGTACTTAGTGGTGAAGCTTATGGACCTGGTATATATGGAATAACGCCTCCATCGTTTAAGAATTACAAGAATTCTACAATTAAAGGATACAGTTTTGACCCTGAAAAGGCGAAAGCTTTATTAGCAGAAGCAGGTTATCCTAATGGAGTAGATTTCCCTACCATTAAGTTAGAGTTGAATAGCGGTGGATTTAGAAATACAAGCGTAGCTTTTGAAATACAAAAACAACTGAGTAGTGTATTGAACATTAACCTGGAATTAGAAATAGTATCAATGGCAAGGTTACTCGAAGACAGGAGAAATGCGAAAGGTGACATATTCAGATCAGCATGGATAGCTGATTACCCGAGTCCAGAGAACTTCTTGCTGTTAATGTATGGTAAGAATGTACCTGCAGAATTGAGTGCACCTTCATTTTTGAATACACCGAGGTATGTCAATGCCGAATTTGATGAGATTTACGAGAAAGGTATTGCAGCTGATGTATTGTCTGATCGTTATGGATATTTTGCACAGGCTGAACAAATCATGATGGACGACGCTCCAATTGTAATACTATGGTATGACGAACAATACAGATTATTGCAGTCCAACGTTCGTAATTTCTATATAAACGCGATGCATTTTAGGGATTTTTCTGAAGTGTACTTTCAAGAGATGAAGGTTGAAGAAGGCGGAGTCGGTAATGAGGCGTCTTCAACCAGTGAAGAAGCCTCGGCGGAAATGCCATAATAAAATAAGGCAATCATAAGGCAACGCTGGAAGTTGAGGGGCTTGAATGAAAATTCAGGCCTTTTTAATTTCGATTAAACGCTAACCTAAGACCTGTCTGAGCCTCATCAAAAGTCCCCAGGGCATCGGAGCTTATCGTATTTGAGTAAGCCAAATGTCCGTTTACGAAAGTGTGCATAATTCTAGCACGGAATGTTTGTCCCTCAAAGGGAGACCAGCCACATTTATAAGCTATGTTGTGCTTAGAAACGGTCCAGGGAGCGTCAGCAGCCACTATAACGAGATCAGCCCAATAACCCTCTCTTATATAGCCTCTTTTATCGATTTCAAAACACTCAGCAGGAGCATGGGCAGTTTTACGGCAAATATCTTCTATACTGATCAACCCGTTGTGATACATTTCGAATAATGCAGGAAGCGCGTGTTGTACCAAGGGCCCGCCCGAAGGGGCATTGAAGTACGATTGATTTTTCTCTTCCAGCGTATGAGGAGCGTGATCCGTTGCAATAATGTCTATCCGGTCATCCAGTAATCCTCGCAGCACCGCTTTTTTATCAGATACGGACTTAATTGCTGGATTCCACTTTATTCTGGTACCATTGGTCTTGTAGTCCGAATCATCAAACCAAAGGTGATGTACGCAAGCTTCGGCGGTAATTTTCTTGTTTGCTAATGGGATATCTCTCGAAAATAATTCAAGCTCCTTTTCCGTAGAAATGTGAAGAACATGCAACCTGGAACCATGCTTTTTAGCCAATGCAACGGCCTTTGATGAAGACAAATAGCAAGCTGCTATACTCCTTATCTCTGGATGTTTGCCAATTGGAACATCTTCTCCATATCGTTCTCGATATTTCTCAGAGTTCGTGATAATCGTTTGTTCATCTTCACAGTGTGTGGCAATAAGCAATTTACAGTTGGAAAAAATGGTTTCCAATGCGTCATCGTCATCAACCAATAAATTGCCCGTTGATGAACCCATAAAGATTTTTATTCCACAAACTTTGCTTGGATCGGTTTTGAGGATTTCTTCAATGTTATCATTGGATGCACCTAAAAAAAAGGAATAATTGGCCAGCGACTTTTTAGCGGCCAGGTCATACTTTTGCTCCAGTATTTCATGCGTGAAAGCGTTGGGTATAGTATTGGGCATTTCCATAAAGGATGTAATACCTCCAGCCACAGCTGCTTTCGCTTCGGTGTATATTTCTGCTTTGTGTGTTAAGCCGGGCTCTCTAAAGTGAACTTGATCGTCTATCATGCCAGGCAACAGGAAATGGCCCTGGGCATCAACTATCAAATCAGCGCTGGTATTGGAGGCCTCTGATCTGTAATCTGATATTTTTTTGATTATTCCATTATCAATGAGAACTTCTCCTTCAAATATCTTATTCTCATTTACAATCCTGGCGTTTTTGATAAGTGTACTTCCCATCACTAACTAAAGAAGCTGTTCCATTTCATCTGAATAACGCCCCAAAGCGCTTCTTTAATAATATTGCTGCTCATTTTCGACTCGCCCAGCCGTCGGTCGGTAAATATGATTGGAACTTCCACCAGCTTGAATCCAAGCTTCCATGAGGTAAATTTCATTTCTATTTGAAATGCGTAACCCATGAACTTAATTCTGTCAAGGTCGATAGTTTCTAAGACTATTCTTTTATAACACTTAAATCCCGCAGTTGTATCCTGGATTTTCATTCTGGTTATACACCGGACATACATTGACGCACAGTACGAAAGGAGTACTCTTTCCAGCGGCCAGTTTACAACATTTACACCTGTTATATATCTGGATCCAATGGCCAGGTCCGCGTCGTCAACCTTGCACGCGTGGTGTAGGCGCATCAGATCTTCTGGATTGTGCGAGAAATCGGCATCCATTTCAAAGACGAACTTGTAATCCCGCTTTAGTGCCCATTTAAAACCATGGATATATGCGGTTCCCAAGCCCAGCTTCCCCGCACGTTCTTCAATAAACAAACGGCCGGAGTATTCACCCACCAGCGCCTTAACAAGAGTGGCTGTGCCATCAGGAGATCCATCGTCTACCACAAGGACATGAAACTGTTTTTCAAGAGAAAACACCTTGTGAATGATATTTTCAATATTCTCCTTCTCGTTGTAGGTAGGTATGATAACTAGCCCGTCAGACACTCCTTTGATTTTGCTCGTAAATTAAACGGCAGCTGCCGCACAATTGGTATATAAATTAGGTCTTTATCCCAAACATTCGTAAATATAATAAAAGTCTTATTTCCGTAATGCTTTGAAGATCAGAGTCCTCATTAAGACAAGGCTCCATTTTTGATATCTACGACCACGGATGGATCGAGCAGTGTGGAAACATCTCCAAGATTGGAGGTGTCACCTTCCGCTATTTTTCTAAGAATTCTCCTCATAATCTTGCCGGATCTTGTTTTTGGGAGGCCCGTAACAAATTGAATTTTATCTGGCTTGGCAATGGGCCCAATCATATCAGTAACTTCTTTGAGTATTTCGACCCTCATAGATTCGTCATCAGTTACTTCCTGATGACATATTACATAAGCGTAGATTCCCTGTCCTTTTATAGCATGGGGATATCCAACAACCGCCGTTTCAACAACATTGGTGTGCTCATCAATGGCGTCTTCAATTTCTGCTGTACCTAAACGATGGCCGGAGACGTTTATAACATCATCCACCCTTCCGGTAATTCTGTAAAACCCGTCTTCGTCACGTTTACAGCCGTCGCCTGTAAAGTATAAATTTTTATAAGTAGAAAAATAAGTGAGCCGGCACCTTTCGTGATCTCCATAAGTAGTCCTTATCATGGAGGGCCAAGGGAATTTGACGCACAAGTTTCCCTCAACTCCGTTGCCCTCTATTTCATTTCCTTCGTTATCAACCAGGATTGGCTGGATTCCAGGAAGAGGCAGTGTCGCGAAGCTCGGTTTGAGTTTTGTAATTCCTGCCAGGGGCGAGATAAGTATACCTCCTGTTTCCGTTTGCCACCAGGTATCGACAATCGGACAGTTATTTTTCCCAACTTTCTCATTATACCAGTTCCAGGCTTCTTCATTGATTGGCTCACCCACTGTACCCAGCACCTTAAGCGAACCTAAATTGTGCTTCACAACAAACTCATCACCGCATGCCTGCAGAGCTCGGATTGCCGTTGGAGCGGTATAAAATATGGTCACCTTATATTTATCCACGATCTCCCAAAATCTTCCTGCATCGGGCCAGGTAGGTATTCCTTCAAACATTAACGATGTAGCTCCATTTAATAATGGCCCGTAAATAATATACGAATGACCGGTAATCCAACCTATATCTGCAGTACACCAATAAATATCTTCAGGTTCATATTGAAAAACGTTGAGGAAGGAATAGGCAGCATAAACCATATACCCCCCGGTACTGTGAACAACACCTTTTGGTTTTCCCGTCGAGCCGGATGTGTATAATATGAAAAGTTCATCTTCAGCATCCATTTCCTCAGCATCACATGATGCAGACACATTGGCAATTGCATCATGCCACCAAATATCGCGTTCATCTGTCATGGAAACATCATCGCCAGTTCTCTTCAAAACGATAACTGATTTAACGGATGGAGCGCTTTTCAGTGCTTCGTCCACAATGGATTTTAATCCAATAGATTTAGCGCCACGATACGCACCATCTGCAGTGAGAACAATATTGCAATCGCAATCAACGATTCGGTCGGAAAGAGCTTTGGCAGAAAATCCTGCAAATACCACTGAATGAATTGCTCCTATTCTGGCACATGCAAGCACGGCAATAGCCAACTCCGGAACCATTGGCATATAAATACAAATTCTGTCTCCTTTTTTTGCACCATAAGCTTTGAGCATATTTGCTGCGGCGCATACCTTTTCATGAAGTTCTTTATAGGTAATTTTAACGGTACTTTCTTCAGGATTGTTTGGTTCCCAGATAATGGCATGCTTTTCAGCATTTTGCTCAAGATGTCTGTCAAGGCAATTTGTAGTGATGTTCAGTTTTCCTCCGGAGTACCACTTTACATTGGGCTCGCTAAAGTTCCATGAAAGTACCTGATCCCATTTCCTGAACCAGGTGAATTGTTCGGCATGGTCTTCCCAGAACTTTTCAGGGTCTTCAACACTTTTTAAATATTCACTTTCGTACTCTTCAAATGAGTTGATTTTAGACAGCATCTGTGTGTGGGTTTTAAGAGAGAACTAACTAGCAGGCTGATGTATTGACACTAGACAATCCTTACTCGTCGTCATCATCATACTCAACTGGTATGCTGATAAGTTCAAAGGGGATGTCAATCATAGATTGGTATTCTTCTCCTGATTCAAGGAGTGACTCATCGTCTTCTTCGTAATACCATTTTACGATCATATCATGCCCCTTCTTATGGATACCCTCCAAACGTTTGAAGACGTCAAGTATAGACTTTGAGGAGCTGGTATTATAATATTCCACAAAAATCTCAATAGAGGTTAATGCTTGTGGGTTCTGGCCATAGTCATCTATCCACTGATGTAAGGGCTTATAAAACTCCACGGTGTGTTCGGGGATGGAACGTCCTTTCATCTCTAATAACCCCTTATCCGCATCAAAATTTATTTGCGGTGTTTTTGCAGTTGATTCGATTATTATTGGGTCCATATCTAAATAGCGTTTATTACCTACTTACAAATAAATGTAAAATTGTTTAAAGCTGCAATATTTTCTTCACTTCAATTTCTTCGAACCCTTCAACAATGTCTCCTACTTTGATATCATTAAAGTTTTCGATGTTAAGTCCACACTCATATCCTTTCGCAACTTCTTTTACATCGTCCTTAAAGCGTTTCAATGAGCCAAGCTCACCGGTGTAAACTACAATTCCTTCTCTTACAACTCTAATTTGGGTATTTCTGTTGATTTTTCCATCAAGGACCATACAGCCTGCGATCGTCCCTACTTTCGATATCTTAAATACTTCACGTATCTCCACGTTGGAAACAATTTTCTCTTCGATACCTGGCGTGAGCATACCTTCCATGGCATCCTTTATCTCATTAATAGCATCATAAATAACAGAATACAGCCTTATATCAATTTGCTCTTGCTCAGCGAGTTTTCGCGCAGATCCGGAGGGCCTCACCTGAAAACCTATTATTATCGCGTCTGAGGCAGACGCTAATAGCACATCTGATTCTGCAATTTGCCCAACGGACTTGTGAATTACGTTAACTTGTATTTGTTCTGAAGATAGTTTTAGAAGCGCATCCGTTAAAGCTTCTATGGAACCATCTACATCTCCCTTTACTATTACATTTAATTCCTTAAAGTCTCCAATTGCAATTCGCCTCCCAATTTCATCTAACGTAACGTGTTTTTGGGTTCTAATTCCTTGTTCACGTTGGAGTTGCATTCTCCTTGTGGCAATGTCCCTCGCCTCCCTGTCATCATCGAGTACGTTAAATTTATCACCTGATTGAGGAGCTCCATTTAGCCCCAGCATTCGAGCGGGAGTTGAAGGCCCTCCAGATTCTATTCTTGCTCCTTGTTCATTAAATAAGGCCTTCACTTTTCCGCTAAAGCTACCAGCAACAATTATGTCGCCGACCCTCAGGGTTCCTGTTTCAACGAGTACG
>DTRI01000043.1 GCA_012966015.1 Flavobacteriales bacterium
CCGTAGGTGTAACCTCTATCGATATAACGTGCACTGAGAAAAGGAGAGCCGAACAATTTCAGGTTAAAATTTTTTGATTTCCCGGCTTTAAGAATGGTCAACCTCAGGTGGATTTCACCTCCAAATCCCATTTCCTGAATCTCCGGACCATCTCTTAAAAGGAGCCCGGTAGTGATCATTATGCTATTACTATTCTTACCAAATTCTCTTTCATAAGAAACCTTTAGCGTACTTTGAAGTAGGTCTATTGGATGAAGGTAAAAAGTATTTTTTGGCATATCCACCACTGCAGCTTCCGCTGGTTCTGTAGAAAGTTCTGCCTTGGGCTTTGCTGCAGTCTCTGCCTCCTGCGCGTATGTATTAATTGAAAAAACCGTTGCCAAAATGACCAATAGAATTTTGTATCGCATAGCTATTATTTTAAAGGTTAAAATTTAAATCCGAGTAAAAATCCTGCTTCGGGCACAATACCAGTATATGCCGCATCAAATATTGAATTTTGCTCTGAACCATCTGAAGATTCTGAATATTTTGCACCACCACCCATATACAAATTAAAACTGACCCTATCCACGATCGATAATTCCAGGCCCGCTATAACTCCACCCGTAGCGGTAGTTATAGTTGACTTGACCATAACAGGATCCTGCCAAAACGAATACTTTTCTTCATTTTTTTCCACGAATTTGTATTTTAGAAAAGGACCTGCAAACAATCTCATACTCGAATTCGGGTACGTCGCGTCTAATACAGAAATACGAAAGTGCAGCTCAGCGGAGGCGCCATTCCGCGTGTCCTGACCTTTTTCCTGAAGAATTACACCTGCCATGAGCAATATACTGTTTGGATTCTTTCCAAAATACCTTTCGTATCCTATCTTAAACTGGCTAGCTAATAGATGTATCGGGCTAAATTGAAACACATTCATATTGACTGGTTCTTTCGCTAAAGAAGCTGAAGCTTCGGTGGCCGAACCAGGTTGAGTGGTGGTGGGCTTCTCCTCTTGTGCCATAACCGTGTTACACAATAAAATGCAAGAGCTTAGCAATAGAACAATTGATTTCATTTTTTTGAGTTTGAGTTGTGGATTAATAATTTTGCTGCGTAACCAGAGAGCTATTTCGTGAAATAAAAATCAGCATAAAATGTATACGTTTCTGGATTTTATATTTTTATTTATCCACAGTTTTATCATCATCTTTAATCTTTTTGGGTGGATATGGAGGAAAACGAGAAAAGCTAACTTAATATTGCTTTTGGCAACTGCTGGCTCATGGTTTATTTTGGGAATATGGTATGGAATAGGATATTGTCCTCTTACAGACTGGCACTGGCAGGTGTTGCAAAAAATGGGAAATAATAATTTACCCAATTCTTATGTTAAGTATCTTATTGATCGCATATTTGGAACGGATATTAGCGCAACAGGAGTAGATATATGGGTTGCAGGGCTTTTCTTAACTGCCTTGATCCTATCTATTGTTGTCAATATAAAGACAAAACGGATTGAAAATATTACAGATCTGCCATAAAACACCATTTCCACCAAGAGATGGTGGCAGCATCGCCATGAATAACCTTACGCAAGGGTTGATAGGCCATGGCCATGAGGTAAAGGTGTTGACAATAAACACACCTAAAAGCTTTATTGATTTAGATCAGCTTCCAGCTGAGTACAGGAACATTACAGATATAGAAACCGTTTTTATTGATACCAATATCAAAATAATCGATGCATTTTTGAACTTATTCAAAAAAAGCTCCTACAACATAGATCGATTCTTTTCCGGGAATTTTGAAGCTAAGCTCCAAGACGTGCTGAGCGGTTGCTCTTATGATGTCGTGCAGCTGGAGGGTATTTTTTTGGTTCCCTATATTGACGTTATCAAAAAGCACTCTAAGGCCAAAATAGTTCTGCGAGCTCACAACGTGGAGTTTGAAATTTGGATGCGCAGAATGCATTCCTGCAAGAACCTGGTAAAGAAACAGTACCTGAGATTGCTTGCCAATCGGTTGAAGACTTATGAGATTAACCACATTAACGCCTATGACGGCATTGCTGCGATCACCCCACGTGATGCAGAGATACTGAAAGCACACGGATGTACTATTCCAATTACAGACATACCCATCGGCATGGATTTGATCCACTCTGAAACAGTTTCAACGAGATTGAATGACTCTCCCACCTCACTTTTTCATTTGGGGTCCATGGACTGGATGCCGAATCAAGAGGCGATCAAGTGGTTTCTGGCTGATGTTTGGCCAAAGGTAAGCGATGCTTACCCTAACCTAATGCTTCACCTCGCTGGCCGACATATGCCAGAATGGATAATCAACTCGAATTTTCATAATGTTATCGTTGAAGGTGAAATAAACAATGTAAGGGAATATATGGCTTCCAAGGATATAATGATTGTTCCGCTACTTTCAGGAAGTGGCATGAGAGTCAAGATCGTCGAAGGCATGGCATTTGGGAAGGTGATAATATCAACATCTATCGGAGCAGAGGGAATTCAATATCTACATGAAAAAGACATTCTAATTGCCAATACTCCAGAGGAGTATACCACCATGGTTGGTAAATGCATGTCTGATAACAAGCTCTACAATGACATTGGAAATAATGCTCGGATATTGGCACGAGAGAAGTACGACAACAAAGTAATTACCGGGAAGCTAATTTCATTTTATAAAACATTATCCTGATTTTAGATAATATAAGATGAAAATTCTGATCATTCTATCGCGTGTCCCGTTTCCATTAGAAAAAGGAGATAAGCTCAGGGCCTTTAATCAAATAAAGCAACTTTCCAGAAATCATGAAATTTCACTTTTTGCCATCAACGACCTAGGAGCAACGAGCAAGCATCAGGCCGTAAATGTGCTGAGCAAATACTGTAAGCGCATTGAAATAGTAAATCTTGCCTGGTTTCAGATCATGTACAACATCTTTCGCTCGTTATTAAGCGGACTGCCTCTTCAGGTGGGGTACTTTTACTCTTCTGCCGCAGCCCGTAAACTGCAGTCGTTAATAGATGAGGTTAAACCCG
Organism: Flavobacteriales bacterium; assembly: GCA_012966015.1. Taxonomy (GTDB): domain Bacteria; phylum Bacteroidota; class Bacteroidia; order NORP154; family NORP154; genus NORP154. The sequence continues at coordinate 3,054 of DTRI01000043.1, forward strand.
ATCACATCTACTGTCAACTGGTGAGAACGGCAGAGTATGTAAAGCATATAAAAGACATACCCAAAACAATCGATTACATGGATGCGTTCTCCAAAGGGGTGGAAAGGCGAATTCCAATAGCTTCCCCGCTCTTCAAACCGATTCTAAAGAGGGAGCTTAAAACACTGCTTAAATATGAAGCCACCGTAATGAATTGGTTCGACAACTCGTTGATTATCTCCAGTCAGGACAAAGAGCACCTCTCTTTCAAAGACAAGGAGCGTATAAGCATTATACCGAATGGTGTTGATTCCACCTATTTTCATCCGATGATCCTCGATAAAAAATACGATATACTTTTCTGTGGCAATATGGCCTATTCACCCAATATTGAGACTGCAGAGTATCTGGTTAAAGAGATCTTACCCAAACTGTTGCCATTACACCCAGATATTAAGGTCGCCATTGTTGGAACGGACCCAACGTCACAAGTGAGGGCACTGAAATCAAAAAATGTAGAAATCACGGGTTGGGTTGAAGACATGAGAACTCATTACGCCAGCGCCAGAGTATTTGTTGCCCCGATGCAGACCAGTATAGGAATGCAAAATAAGCTGCTGGAAGCAATGGTGATGAAAATACCCTGCGTTACATCTTCCATGGCCAATAATGCAATTGGGGCTGTTCATGAAGAGTCTATCCTAATCGGAAATGACCCGGACTCTTATGCTGAACAGATCAGCGCGTTGTTGAAGGATGAAACGAAAGCCGCGTCTATTGCAGAAAGTGGTTACAACTTCGTTAACAGTACGTACACCTGGGAGCATGTAACTGATAAATTAGAGCGTTTTTTTAGCTAATTTTGCAGTCCGAAACGAATATTTTCTTTTTATATACATAAAGTAATGGCCGGATTAGACACCATAGAAGATGCAATAGCTGATATCAAGGCGGGCAAGGTGATTATCGTTGTCGACGATGAGAACAGAGAGAACGAAGGTGACTTTATTGCGGCGGCTGAAGCTGTAACTCCTGAGATCATCAATTTCATGGCAACGCATGGCCGTGGTTTGATATGCACCGCTATGATTGATGAGCGCTGCAACGAATTGGGGTTGGAGCTGATGGTAAGCAAGAGCACGGCGCTGCATGAAACAGCATTTACCGTTTCGGTTGATTTAATCGGACATGGTTGTACTACAGGTATTTCGGCCAGTGACAGGTCAAAAACCATACATGCATTGATAGATCCTAAAACCAAACCTGAGGATCTGGGCCGTCCGGGGCATATTTTCCCGCTTAGAGCCAAAGCCGGAGGTGTATTGAGAAGATCTGGTCATACTGAGGCCACAATTGACTTAGCGCGTTTGGCTGGATTTGAACCCGCCGGCGCACTGGTAGAGATTATGAAGGATGACGGAACGATGGCCAGGCTGCCAGACCTACAGAAAATAGCCGAAAAGCTGGACCTCAAAATAATCTCAATTAAAGATCTCATTGCGTATCGCATGGATCATGAAAAACTCATAGAAAAGGAAGTAAAGGTTAAAATGCCCACCAAAATTGGAGATTTTGACCTTACTGCTTATACGCAAATCACAACAGACGAAGTGCACCTTGCATTGACAAAAGGCAGCTGGAAGGAAGATGAGCCGGTTATGGTTAGGGTACACTCTTCATGTGTTACAGGCGATATCTTACATTCGCTGCGCTGTGATTGTGGAGATCAGCTGAATGCGGCAATGAAGATGGTACAAGCCGAAGGAAAGGGTATTGTACTTTACATGAAGCAGGAAGGCCGAGGAATAGGATTGATAAATAAGCTCAAGGCCTATGAATTACAGGAGCAGGGACGAGATACCGTGGAGGCTAACATCGAGCTTGGATTTGAGATGGATCCCAGGGATTACGGAATTGGCGCGCAGATTCTTAGAGATCTGGGAGTGAGTAAAATCAGGCTGCTCACGAACAATCCGAAAAAGCGCGTTGGGCTGGTGGGCTATGGCCTGGAGATCGTGGAGAACATTCCGATCAGAATCAAAGCCAACAAGCACAATGAATCCTACCTCAATACCAAAAGAGATAAGCTTGGTCACGAGATTGAGTAAGTTCCATGTAATTCTGAGTACAGCGAGTATATTTAGTTTTGAAGAAATAGATTTTTACTTCGCTCAGAATGACATTTTAAGGTAGGTTTCAGTTCATTTCGTAGAACTACAGCTGGTGTTATACAAAAGTAGCCTCTTGCCATATGAAACAAATGATGCTGAGATTTTTACTTTTGATATTTGGGCTTTTGGTTCTATTATAGTTTAGTAGGCACATCTATTATAAGATAAGTGGCTCTTTATGCATAGAATTGATAATTGCCGCATAGAATAAGAGAACGAAAAATTTTGAAGTGTTGGAATTTATCAACCCTGGCCTATCAAAACCAGAAATAGGCGAAAAGCTGTATCTTTCTGAAAGCATGGTTAAAAACATGTCTCCAACCCTTCCTGAAGATCGATGCAAAGCGAAGAACGGATGCGATTGTGAAGGTCAGTAAATTTTGGTTAATTCAAGTACCCAGAATTAAGAAGCAGCTGTAAAAATAGCGGGATGTGGTTCTTTAAATACACGTTTTTTACTAGATGAATGAATTAACAGAAATAACTGAGATTGGCACTATCTTGAAAAAAAAAGGACTTAGTTCTTCACAGCAAGTAGACGCCCTAAATGCATATTGCAAGCGTATATACTATTCTGATCAGGATTCCAGCTTTCTAGGCGCCAGTAATTCATATGAGTTAGCCCTCTCGTCAGGATATGAAAAAGGAAGGGCTATTGCTGAGGTATATATAGGCTTTTACTATTGGTGGAACAACAATTTGAAAAAGTGTACGGTTTTATTGGAAGATGCAATTCCCATCTTGGTCAAGCACCGCATTTATACAGAATATGGCCTGGCTAAGCTCATTACTATCCTCGTTTTATGGGCAAAAGGAGAGATGGAAGAGGCTTTTGATGTAGTACATAAAGCATTGATAGAAATCGAAAGTATTACCACCAAAAACAACATGGCTACAGCTAGGTTGAGCGGAGCGCTTGGCGTGATGTACTATGACCTAAATGAGCTAGACCTTTCTCTTACAAATTACAATCGGGCAAAAATACATTCAAGATCCAATACCGATTTTAGCTTTAAGGCATATATCAATATTGGGATAGCAGCCATCAAAAAAAAGCAAAACAAATTATCTGCAGCAAAATCTATTTTGGAACAAGCTATTGAACAAAGTAAAGTTCACGGCATGTGGGTGCTTGAGGCCAGGGCTTGCTATGAAATAGGGACAATATTTAAGCTGGAAAACAATCTCGAGCGTGCCGCTGAATTTATGGAGCACAGCTACCGGCTACGCGAAATACATCATGCTAAACCCGGTATGGTTAGCAACCTCATAGCTTTGGCTGAAATTGAAATTATTAAAAAGAAAAATAATGTGGCACTAGAGAAGTTAAACACAGCTCTGAAAATCGCTACCACAGAAAATCTCAAACCCAAACAGACCAGGATATTGTATCTTATTTCCAATTTATATGAGGAGCAGGGAGATCTCGATTCAGCATTTACATTTCTTAAGAAACACAATACCATTGCAAGAGAGGTTGAACTTGAGGAAAAAACTAACCGATTAAAGAATATCCAGCTAAAGTACACTATAGAAAAAGCAAAAAAAGACGCAGAATCTCAAAGAAAAATAAATTTAGAACTCAAAAAAGCTAACAAACTTATTACCAAACAAAAAAATGAACTGGCCACCAGTAACCATGAAAAAGAAATACTGCTTAAAGAAATCCACCACCGGGTGAAAAACAATATGCAAATTATATCATCATTAATGGCGCTGCAGTCCCTTCAAGTCAATGACAAAAAACTAGGTGCTGAGCTGCTCACTACACGGCACAGGATTCAATCCATGGCTATGATCCATGAAATGCTTTACAGTACTGGTGAGTTTTCTACTATAGATTATGAGCAGTACCTCAAACAGTTAATAAACCGGTTGATATCATCAATCAAGGGGGCAGAGAACAATATCGAAGTTCGTGTAGAGGCCAAATCTATTAAACTGAATATGGATACCTCAATCCCGTTAGGCTTACTGATCAATGAGCTGGTTACCAACTCCTTAAAATATGCTTTTCCGAATGGTGATGGAGGCAACATCTCAGTAGTAATCAAAAGCGATTCACAATATTATACAATGCGCGTAAGTGATAATGGCATTGGATTTCCGGCAGATTATGATTTTGAGAGCACATCCTCATTAGGGCTTAGGCTAGTAATGAACTTAGTCGTGCAGCTAGAAGGCTCCCTGGTTAGGAGCAGCACAAAGGGAACCCAATATGACATTACCTTTAAGAAAATTGAATCTATTGTGTAATTATTTCTATTAATATTTCTGCTATCGATATGTTCAATTGAATAACTCAAACAGCACTATAGCTTATCCTGGATACAAAGGACAATCAATTGCCAGTATTAAGCAATGCATTGGTTTCCGCTAAAAGTAAAATACATCATCCTAAATACGGTTTAGAAGAAACACGCTGGATCCTCCACTAATGACCCGAACATTTTGCTCTCAAGAACTGAAGATATTTCAGTTCGATTCGAGCAAATTATTTCATCACCCTAAATAATATTAGTTCAAGTATCTAATGTTTGTTATTGCGAATCAACCAGAACGCTGAGGGAACCGAAGCGAAAGCGGTTTCGAAATAACGAACCGCTGTAGTTACTCCCGATTACATGATGATTTCCGCTGTGAGCTTCAAGCTGTAGAGCAGTACAATCCCCATGATTATAGTAGAAATATTCCATTTCAAGTTCGGTACCTGAATTTTCATGATATCCAGTTTATGCAGGAAGAAAGCCGAGAAGATGAACAGGAAGGGAACCTTCATATAGTAGTACATCATGTCCATGTACGTGATGGTATGTGCAAAACACACACATAAATAAACCGCTCCTGGCACCAGCAGGAAGTTGTCTTTATTTCTAATTCCCAGTACAATTCCTCCCAGGGAGAGCAGAGCCATCAGCGCCGAAAAGAAACCAAAGGAATCAGCGGCTTTAGAATCGCTGAACTCTTGCTTATCCCCTATCGCAAACCAATGTTTTTGAAATTTGTTACCCCGTTTCTGAATAAACTGGTATATCTTGATATAAACAGAATTGATATCCAATTGCAATGTCAAAAAATTGGTGAATATATTACTCAAATACACTCCAGGTTTCTCTTTGAGATTCTCAATTGCAGCTTCCTTAAATTTTTCCTCCATTAAAAATATATTGGCCACCCTGCTGTGATATGTAAATTCAGCTTGATTCGTGATTTTCTGGAACAGGGGCAAGCCCTCTGAATACCACACTGCCCACCATTTGTAATGATTGGGCGTCCTCTCAAATTTTAATACCGTACTACCCCAAATAGCCATTGAGCCCTGAGCATTTATGGGAATAAACCTTCCCGTTATTGCGTAGTTTCTATACGTGTACGGAGCTATGGTTAAAATCATTGCCAGCGTGAATATTCCTGTCAATTTTAGAATAAGTTTCCACTGCCAATAATATTTTGCAACAAAGAGCAGTAGCACAAACCCCGGTAGCAGCAATGAAATGGGCCGAAGCAAGGTTGCCAACCCCCAAAAAACTCCAGCGATTGCCAGCTTCCACCAGGTAATCTCAGGCTCTCTAATTGCCCAATCCAATAGAAAACAGCCCATTACCAGGCAAAATGCGTGCACCAACTCATAGTGCAGCAATCCGCACAAGATGATCATATATGGGTTTGTGCCGTACAGAATAGCCGCAATTAGGGCGTAGCGCAATCGGATATGATTAGCCAGCCATAGAAAAAGAGCGGCTGCAGAAATAGCCAGTAACAACAGCTGTGCCCAATATACCGCCTTATATGACCTTTTGTTCACCCTATCAGCCTCCTGCGCACTTTTAAATACGGTGCCTACCTCGGGCATCCCTCCCCATACTTTCAATACAGAATAAATAAAGAAGGTGTACCCGGGAGGGCGTTTCACAAAGGGTACTGTATCGTTCGGATAAAATTTCCCGAAGAAATAGAGATTGCCAGCCAGATAAAAATAATCCTCGGCCATATCGTCCATCATCTCCAATTGGCGATTCTTGGTGATGGACACACTGCCGGCAACCAATGTCCCTACAAATAATGCTGTGGCAAGAAAAACGCGATTGGTAAATAAATTCATAAAACCTTTTAATCTATTCTATCAATTGAGGACATTGAGCAGCTCCTTCGCGTTCACCACGGCAGCCTGTGTGGTTTCCGTACCACTCAGCATTTTGGCAATCTCATCAATACGTTCACCCTCAGATAGATGCTTAATGTCCGAAGATGTTGATCCATCGCCACTGTATTTAAATGCCAAATAATGCACATCGGCTTTGCTGGCAATTTGAGGCAGATGCGTGATGCAAATCACCTGCATTTGAGTAGACATTTTTTTCATGATCTCTCCCACTTTGTCCGCAATCTCTCCTGAAACACCTGTGTCGATCTCATCAAAAATGATACATGGCAATGCGGTAAGGCTACTGATAGATGCTTTAATAGAGAGCATGAGCCTGGAGAGCTCGCCACCTGATGCTATCTTACCCAAATCACAGAAGCTCCCCCCCCTATTTGGCTTGAATAAAAACTGCACCCTGTCCTTGCCGGACGATCCGAAATCCTCCTGAACTTCGTTCTCTATGAGCAAGTCGGCCGAGGGCATGCCCAATTGCGCTAACAATGACTTGATCTGATCTTGAGTGGCAGGTAAAACGGAAGTACGCGCATTGGTTAAGGCTGAGGCTAAGCTGGTCAGCTCAGCTTCCAATTTTACTTTTTCGGTATTTAAGGCGGTAATATCTTCCTCCAAGGACTTTATGCTATTAATGTGACTGTAAAGCTTATCTCTAACCTCCAATAGCTCTCCAATACCTTCAACACTGTGCTTTTGCTGCAAGCGATAAATGTGGTCGAGCCGTTCAGTAAGCGAAGCTAGCTTATCAGCATCGTAATTCGTTGATTGCTCAGTGCTTTCCAGCTCAGAGAATATGTCCTTTAACTCGATATACACGCTCTTCAGCCGCTCCTCTAAAATCTTCAGCTCCGGATTGTACTTCGATATATTGTCGAGTGTATTCCGTGCTTCGGAAATACTACTGTGCACACTTCTTTGGTCGTTATCCAAAATATTGAGTACCCGCAGGAGCTCTGTCTTTATTTCCTCAGCATGGTTCAGCTTCTTCACATCCGATTCTATCTTGTCGAGATCTTGCCCATCCAGGTTTGCCTCGTTCAATTCATCAAATTGAAATTGATAATAATCAGCATCTGCACGCGCACTCTTTTCTTGCTCCAATAAATCCGTCAAGCGCTGATCAATTTCTTTATATCGGATATACTGCCGTTTGTAGTTTAAGAGAAATTGGGGATCGTTTACAAACGCGTCTACCACATTGAGCTGATACCCTTTGGTATGCAGCAGCAGTTTTTGATGCTGTGAATGAATATCGACCAAACACATTCCGAATTCCTTTAATACCTGCAGGGTAACTGGCGTGTCATTAATAAATGCCCTCGATTTTCCCGCCGGTGTAATTTCTCTCCTTAACAGGCTCTGATTATCAAAGTCAAGGTCGTGGCTCTTGAAGAGCTCCTTCAGGTCATAGGATTTAATATCAAAAGAACCTTCAACAATACATTTTGAGTTTTTGTCCTTCAGCGCCTTTGAATCAGCACGCTCACCGAGGATGAGCGATAATGCGCCAATAATAATAGATTTGCCAGCGCCGGTTTCGCCTGTGATAATTGACAAGCCTCCAGATAAATCGATATCCAGCTCTTCGATTAGCGCATAATTCTTTATGGATAAATGGGTGAGCATGCAATGACTTATTAATCTGAATTCCCCTTAGGAGATCAGAGTAAAAGTAAAAAAGAATGAACAATGATTTAAGCGATAAGAAGGATTCTTATCAACAGATGGGCACTTCCGCTATTTTTTGATCTTGACGTATTTGGTGGTATGGCCGGGGTCAATTTTACTCAAAAGTCTTATTATTTGGGTTTTCTCAGCATCATTGGCTTGTTTGTAGATGTTGACGATTTCATCTCCTTTGGTGTCAAAAAATATTTGTAGCAAATAGGACCCTTGCTGCTTTTGGTGAATTTCTTCTAAGCTCAGAAGCCCTTGGGTTATCACGGCTCTGGAAGCATTCACATCCTCACTCATCTTGTCCAATCCCAACCTGTGGTAGCTGTAGTAGCAATTGCGAAGCGGCCTGTACATTTGATTCAGCAAATTATCGGCCAGATAATATCTGTTCTTTTTAACTCCAAATGACTTCCATCCTATTTCTTCGGACCCCATGGCATTATTGACAATATTCTGCGCTTTTTGTATGTATGGGGTACCGCCCAACGGAGAATAAGAGTCATAATCCAATCCTATAATGATATAGGCATAGAAGGCAAGGATAGAAGTTAAATTGGTAATATATGCACCCTCAGAAAACTCCAGCGGATCATATTCCAGATAATTAAAATGAAAGTGTTTATCGACCAGGTTTATCAATTTGGAATCATATGAGGAATTGTAAATTGTTCTCCTCATCTGTATTTGTATCGTACCTGAAAAATCCGACGCTCTGTCCCAATTTGTAATGTTCAGCAATACACTGCAGTCAATGCGCTCTTCATCATCAAAAACATCATTGGTCCATTTGCGGTTGTTCATAAACTCGTAGATGGCATTCTTCAAAGTTTGAAAAACCCTTTTATCACTTGACTGTATCTGGCTAGAGAGTACCTGTACGGCACACTTCAGCTCTTGCGAAATACTGAGTACTGGAGTGAAAAGAATCCAAATGAATATAATAAGCTTCTGCACTATTTAGAAAGTTTTAGCCTTTTGTACTGAATTCGTTCGTTAATCTCATTTGCAATATCTACAGCTACCAATTCCTTGCTCTTTAACTCGTATTCATTCATTTTATTTCCCCTGTCGATAATGGTGACCCGATTGGTATCCGTTTTAAAGCCGGCGCCTTTATCCCTCAGAGAATTCAAGACAATCAAATCGAGGTTCTTCTTCTTTATTTTGGCTTTGGCATTTTTAATTTCATTTTCTGTTTCCAAGGCAAACCCAACGACAAACTGCCCTTTACTCTTTTTCGTTCCCAGCTCTTTCAAAATATCTTTGGTGGGCTTGAGCTTCACCATCATGTGCTGACCATTCTTTTTCACTTTCTGGCTTGCCACATCAACAGGTGTAAAATCCGCTACCGCAGCACTCATGATTATCAGATCCATAGATTTAACAACGCTCACACATTTTTTGTACATATCCTCGGCAGTCACAACATCAACGCGCTTCACTCCCGGATTATCAATTTGAAGGTTGGTTGGGCCGGTAACCAATGTAACCTCAGCGCCCCTTCTTGCCATCTCTTCAGCAAGCACAAAGCCCATTCTCCCCGAAGCGTGATTTCCGATGAATCTCACAGGATCAATCGCTTCATAGGTGGGCCCGGCCGTAATAAGCGCCTTTTTGCCCAATATTTTGTTTTTCGTTCTCCTGGTGTTTGTCTTTTTGTTCTTGGTTTTAAAATGATCATTTAAAAACGTGACCAAGGATTCAGGTTCTGCCATTCTTCCCTCCCCTTCCAGTCCGCTTGCCAATTCTCCTTTTTCTGCCGGTATAACAACATCACCATATGACGACAGCTTGGCGAGATTGGCAACTGTTGTTGGATGCTTATACATATCCAGATCCATGGCTGGGGCAATTATTACCGGACATCTGGAAGAAAGATAAACTGCAATGAACAAGTTATCGCAAATACCATAAGCCATCTTCGAAAGACTATTGGCCGTGGCTGGGGCTATTAAAAATACATCCGCCCACTCACCTAATTTTACGTGGTTATTCCAATTTGAATCTGAAGCAAAATCTATGTTTACTGGATTTTTCGAAAGTACCGACAAGGAAAGAGCTGTGGCGAACTGAGTGGCTGATTCAGTCATAACCACCTTAACATGAGCGCCTTCCTTAACCAGCAATCGTATTAAGACTGCTGACTTGTAAGCCGCAATGCTTCCTGTAATCCCCAAAAGTATTTTTTTGCCTTTAAGCATTGTGCGAGGTTTACGCTGAATTAGAGATTTAGTTCTCGCTTGCAAGGTATATTGCGCGAAGTCGCCGAAGGATAATCAGGTTTGAGTGAGTTTACCTGGTAGTACCCTCTGTGGTATCTGTTTCTGTATCTGAATCTGTATCTGTATCTGTCTCTACCTCTGGTGTACGAATATAAATCTTCTTGTTCTCAATCTCATTTATCGCTATCAGCGAAGGTTTTGGCAATCTCTCGTAGAATTTTGAAATTTCAATCTGCTCTCTGTTTTCAAAGATTTCCTCGAGATTGTCTACAGTAGTAGCAAACTCAGCTAATTTTTCATCTAATTCCTCCTTGATTTCACTGCCAATTTGATTGGCCCTTCTTGCAACTACTACGATAGACTTATAAATATTGTCGGTTCCAGCCTCAATTTTTTCTAAGTCTCTTGTAATAGTGGTTACTTCCGCATCGGTTTTTTTATAATCCATATTGAATTCTTTAAATTATTCAGTTATTGCTTTCTAATAGTTCTATTTCTTGTTTTGCTGTTCTGAGAATAGAATTGGCTTCTTTAGTAAATGAAGGGCCAATCTTACCCTTATTCTTATTCTTTCCCTCTTCCTCTCCTTCCACAATTTCTATCTTGGGTAAATATTTTTCGTAGGTATAAAACGCCTTTACCGTTGCCTCATACCGTTCCTTTTTCTTTGAATCAATACTGTTCTCCGCCAATAGGAAGCTGGACTTAAGAATGTAGAAAAATGACTCCCGTCTGAATTTTGTATCCGGAAAATCAACCAGTACATTACCAAAAGAAACTATGGAAGCCTTGTAGCTTCCAATCTTGAAATACAATAAGGCGTTATCATATGCTTTGGACTCCAATTTATCCCGGAGCTCATCAATTAAGTCGTTCGCCTCTGCAACCTTTTCACTTTGCGGATAGCGGTTTATATATAACTGAAGCTGTTCTATTGCCCTTAAGCTATTCGACTGATCGAGGCTCGAAACCGGAGAATCGAGATAACTACAGTAAGCGGACATATACATACATTCCTCGGCATGCGTAGATGCTGGATATGTTCGAGTAAAATTTTTAAAATAGTAGCCTGCCATTATGTAGTCCTCCATGTAATAGTTGCAATAGGCGTAGTAGTAATATATGATCTCCGCCTTGCTCATTCCTCTGTATAGTCCGATGAGCTCCTGAAAAATGCCCTCTGCTTTAACCCAATCTCCTTTATCATAGAACTTTTTACCCATCTCGTACTTATAGTCGAGATCGGTGCTCTTCAGGGCCTTATTGTATTTACTGCACGAGGTGGCAACTGACAGTATAACAATAAGTAAAAGTGCTCTTATCAGGGAAATAGACTTGAACATGCCGTTAAGTTAAATTATTGCTTTTGTATTGAGGTTCTATCTTAAAAAGCGCGCAAAAATAGCGATTTTTCGTGATAACTGAAAGAGTTGTTGATAATAACGTGGTCAAGAGGCAATTATTATGCTAATTTACGCCAATCCCGCAAGACGCTAGGTGGTCTGAAAATATGGCTGTAGCTTAATCAGGAACAGCTCAGGAGCCGGAATTGGCTTATTGCTTTCCTTATCTATGAATACCAGGGCTGTGTTTGCGATATTTATGACCACCCCCTCGGAATTCAGTGTTTCATACCGAAACCGGATTCTGGCACGTGGCATTTCTATAATATGAGTTTTGATCAAAAGTTCGTCGTCATAATGAGCGGGAGCGAGAAACTTAATATCGTAAGTGTGGACTGGCAACAAAATTCCTTTATCTTCAGTATCCTTGTAGCTAAGTCCAAGTGATCGCAGAGCTTCTACTCTGGCTACTTCAAAATACTCAGCGTAGTTTCCGTAATACACGTACCCCATTCTGTCAGTTTCTCCGTATCGTACCCGAATTTTTATTTCTGTAGAATACATATTGGCGGCTTATTAAAAGTCCAAATGTATCATTTATCCACCAGAAATTTGGTGGGCTCATTTTCTGATAGGAACTTAACTGAAAAATCATTTTATTGTCGAGGCTTCTCTGCAGGCCAACGCTTAACGAAATATGTACTACAAGAAAGTCCTTCATTCACTATTCCTTTTTCTTACCGTCCTTTTTATTTCCTGCAGCGATACAGCCAAAATCACCAAGGTTGAATCGAGCATGATTGTGTTCAGTGCTGAAACCACGCCTGAGATCGACGCGGCGACTGTTGAATTGATCAAGCCATATAAGATGAAACTGGAGGCAGATATGAGTGCAGTGCTCGCATTAAATGAGGCAGCGATGTTTAAATCTAATCCAGAAGGTGCCCTGGGAAATTTCGTTGCTGATCTCACCTTAAAAAAGACCAACGATTATTGCAAAGAGAGTGGTATCAAGCCCGCAAACCTTTGTTTACTGAACAATGGTGGATTAAGGACGTCCCTACCTGAAGGAGAAATTACAAAAAGACGAGTTTTTGAGTTAATGCCTTTTGAAAATGAATTAGTAATTCTAACACTTAGTGGTGCTAAAACACAGCAGCTCTTCAATTACCTGGGAAGAATTAATGGTATGCCGCTCTCTGGTGCTACTATGTCCATTAACAATAAGAAGCCAGGGGATGTGATGATTGGCGGAGTGGCCATGGACACCACAAAGCAATACCGTGTTGTTACCTCTGATTATCTTGCCTATGGGGGTGACAAGATGAGGTTTTTTAAGAATCCGGTAAATTTTGAATTGGTTCATCATAAGCTTCGTGATGCTATTATTGAATTTATTATAGAAGAACACGCAGCTGGCAGAAAATTATCAGCCAAGAAAGATGGCAGAATAAAAGTAGTGGAGTAATGGTATATATTAAACGAAGGAAATTTATAAAGTCATTAGCGGGAACAACAGCGTATTTAGGTCTTGCCGGCCTTCCGCTGGAGGCATTCTCAAAAAAGGATTTAATACAATTAACCATTCTCCACAGTAACGATATCCACAGCCACATCGATCCATTTCCTGACAATGACCCAAGAAATGCAGGACAGGGCGGCGCGGCGCGAAAAGCAGCGGCTATTAAAAAAATAAGGGCCGAGCAAGAAAACGTACTTCTGTTTGATGCCGGCGATATGCTACAGGGAAGTCCTTATTACAATATGTATAAAGGCGAATTAGAGTTCAAAATAATGAGTGAAATGGGTTACGACGGAGCGACTGTTGGCAACCACGAATTCGACAATGGATTGGAGCAATTGGTGGAGCAATTACCGCACGCAAAGTTTCCCTTTATTAGCTCCAATTACGACTTTACAAACACGCCAATGGAAGGCAAAACAATTCGCTATAAAATATTTGATAAAGGCGGATTGAGTATAGGTGTCTTTGGCTTAGGTATTGAACTTGAGGGACTTGTAAATAAAAGAATGTACGGCAATACCGTGTACAATGATGCTGAAGCCACCGCCGCGGAAATGTCGTTTATGTTAAAGAAAGAGAAGAAATGTGATCTGGTAGTTTGCATTTCACATTTGGGGTATAAATACAAAAGCAAAAAAGTTTCGGACCACATCATCGCGAAAAAATCAAAATACATTGACATCATTTTAGGCGGGCACACCCATTCTTTTTTCGATAACGCCCTTAAATACAAGAACAGCGACAATAAAGAAATATTGATTTGTCAGGCGGGATGTTACGGCCTAAGAATGGGCAGGGTAGATTACTTTTTTGAAAAAAAATCAAAGAAAAAAGTTGGGTGATGGTATACTATAAAAATTCTTTAATATGCAAGTCGAAAAAAAAACTTTTTTTCTTTTTTTTATTAAAACATTTGTACACTGAAACGAACGCAAGGGATTGCGACTAAATATTTTTTAGCTGGCCCGTTATTTCTAAAAAATATTTTAAAAAAAATAAAT
>DTRI01000044.1 GCA_012966015.1 Flavobacteriales bacterium
CCCCAGACGGAAACTCGGTGAACGACAAATTCATTCCATTTCCCTACCGTTTCGTAGATAAAATAGACCTGATAATATACAACAGGTGGGGAATGAAAGTATACGAGTCAACTGATCCGGATATTAACTGGAATGGAAACTATTACAAAAACAACCAGCCTTGTTCGGAGGGTGTTTACTTTTACATTTGCCATGTAGATGTTGTCAAACTACAAGGACCCGAAACAATGACCCTCACCGGGTTTATTCATATTATACGAGACGCGAGGAATAACTCCAATTAAAACCAACAGTAGCTACGCTATCCATAATTTCTCCATTATGTTTACTGGAATAATAGAAGAAATCGGCACTGTTGTACGAATTGAACAATCAGGTTCAAATCTGATTATAAATATCAATGCTGCTTTTGCAGAGGAGCTCGAAATCGATCAGAGTGTAGCACATAACGGTATTTGTTTGACCATAGATAAGCTGGAAGGCAAGAGCTACTGCGTTACAGCCATTAAAGAAACTATAGAGAAAACCAATTTAAACCGGTTACGGGCTGGCGACCGAATGAATCTGGAAAGATGTGTGAAAGTAAGCGATCGCTTGGATGGCCACATTGTGCAGGGACATATAGATCAAACCGCACGCTGCACCAAAATCGTAGAGCAAAATGGCAGCTGGGAATTATACTTTGAACATGAGGCATCAAAGGAAAATATTACGGTTCTTAAGGGCTCGATTTGTATTAATGGGGTTAGCCTGACGGTTACTGAATCACATGCCAATACATTCTCCGTGGCTATCATACCATACACGTATGATAACACTAACTTTAATCAGCTAAGAGTAGATGACCTGGTTAACGTTGAATTTGATATAATAGGAAAATACGTTCAGAAAATTCTCGGCAAGGATTTCACCGATTGAGCCTACATCAATACCTCCCAGGTATCTTCAGTATTGCCGAACCAGTCTTTATATTTCTCTTTGCCACCACGTGCTTTCCAGTCAGAATCTATGGTGAGCTTGGAGCTGATGCCCCCTCTGGGATTGCAGATCATAACCACTCTCATACGATCTGGCTTATACACCTCCATTAGGTGATCATAGAAGATATTTATCAGTCTTTCATACGACACAATAATATTTCGAAGCTTATAAACATATTCCTTCACAGACTTTAGCTCAATCACCTTTTTATCTGGGTAAAAAGTTAAATAGATAGTAGCAAAGTCTGGCTGCTCACTTACTCCCAAAAATGTGAATTCAGGAATCTTAATCTTAATTTCATATGCACCCGTACCAGGATTGGGTATAGACTTCAATAATGACTTGTCTATTTGCTCGTATGGTTTCTTTTTACCACTCATTGTATTGGTTTTATATTTTCAAGCAAAAGTAGGTAATCTGCTCCTGATTAAACGACTTTATCTTATGATTACAATAAATCCATGTTCGGATTCTGCCCCTTCAAAGTCCAGCACATAAAAATAAGTTCCTTCTGGCAAGGGCCTGCTTTGCAGATTGTCACCATCCCATCTATTGTCGTAATCATCATCTTCAAAGACCTTTATTCCCCATCTATCATACACAATGAAGTTCACCGGTTTATACAACAAAAGCTCGTTTACAAAAAAGAAGTCATTGATTCCATCATCATTAGGAGTGATGGCATTGGGAATCTGCAATACGGATCTGATATATTCAATCCAATTGGATTCAGATACCAAGCCTGTTATATTATCTTCAGTCCTAATCATAATTCTATAGGTGCTTGCCAACAGAGGTTTGGTATACACATATGTTGTTATTGGATCATTCGTTACCCCGATTTCTGCCCAGGCACCATTATCGATGCTCTGTAAAATTCGATAAGTAGGTGAGGGCCATCCCCAATACCTTGTCCAGCTTAGATTTATGTTGATCGTATCCAAAATGCTCTCAACACCCGTTAACAGCATACTCTGAATGGAGTCGGTCCGGGGAGCAAGAAATAATTTCGAGGGCAAAATCATGTCAATCATATAATTGTAAGGTGTATCCGTAACAGCTACATTAAAATCCGAATATATGGTATCCAAAAGCAGAAATGTCGATCCTGTAGAGTCGTATATGCCGGACGGATTCAAACTTCTTAAAATGTTATAGCTCACCGAATCACTGTCTGCAGTGCTAAAATTTTCCGTATAGATGGCCCACAGAATCTGAATATAACTATTATTGACCACCGTTACATTTAACAAGTCAACTGTCGCCTTCACACAATCGCGTAGCCTGATCTCCAGCGTATCGTTGAGCGGAAGGCCGCATTCGCTGAGTAATGGTGTACCGTTACTTCCAATAGTGTCATAAACAAAATAGGTGCCATTGTACCTCATGGAGTCGGAGAGAATCAGGACCAGGCTGTCTATCAATCCACCAGTACAAATTGGTGTGACAATTGACGTTACAGGCAAAGTACCGCCTATGGGAAGTGTCAAGATAAAATTTGAAGCATCTAATGAGATTGTCTCGCACTGAACAGGAAAGTCAAAGTGAACTGTGATCTTGTTTGCTTTGCAAAGTGCTGAAATCGCAGGATGTGTTCCCGTAGCTGTGGTGGTGTCTCCGGTAAAATTCAAGGTGTCAGAATCACAGCTGTCGCTGATAAATACCTGCATATCATTTTTAATAGACCCGATCAATATACCATTGGCATTGTATTCTTCTATCAGTACATTGATCACGGAAGTAAAATTTGATACTGGCTGTGTATCAGGAGTGAAGGAAATAATACCATTTATTGGATCCATGGTCAATGGAGAATCTACCACATTAAAAGGAGTCAGATAATCAAAGCCTGAAACGTAATCATAGTTGAATACAACACCGCTATCTCCCTGTGCCTGAGCAAGTGAATACACCAATGAGTCTCCGTCTATTTCTGTAGCCCCCTGATTAAAGAAAAATTGATTTCCCACACAGAATATCGCCAAAGGTGGTTTCTCAAAAGTCGGAGAATTATTTGCTGGCGCATCTACATTATTCAACAATGCACTTACATAAATCGTATTGGAGGTCGCACCAATAAGTACGTCACTGGCATTCCTAAATCCAGGCGGCTCTGCACTTAGAATCCAATCAACACATGTATCTGGTAAAGTCAACGTGTCCCGGTAAATAAACTCTTCTACAGCATAGCCACTGATATTATCATCACATGAGTCGATACCCAGGCAGGGCAATTGAATAAATACCCCGCTTTGTGCTAACCCCGTTGAATCACCGGTTATCAGGGGAATATTGACAACACCACTCAGGCTACAGCTAACTGAGCTATAATCAATTTGAATACTGGAAGGTACTCCTTGAAGAACCCTGCAGTCTCTATATACTTTAACTGTAATAACATACCGAAAAGTGTCAACTCCAAGATAGGTAATATTAACAGCTGCAACGTGGCTGGCATTGCTTACGGTAGAAAGCGTAACCAGAGTAATGATACCTACAAAAAATATGGTAAGACTCTTAGCCATTATCAGGATCCATTTCTTCGGTGATTAAACGCAAAAATAGAAAATCTGTTATAGATTTCAGATTGGCCAGCCTTTTTTTGTTAAACGGCCATTGTGGATGGTATTGGTTCTTTATTTATTCCGTGATATATCCTTAATCCTCCTTTCCAATCATCATTCAGGCTTAAAAAGAGTACTTTCGCATCCTTCATACTATCTGATGAAAGACATTAGAAACTTCTGTATTATAGCGCACATCGATCACGGTAAAAGCACGATCGCAGATCGTTTACTGGAAGCTACCGGCACTATCAGTGGCAAGGAGCTTAAAGAGCAGACATTGGATGATATGGAGCTGGAAAGAGAGCGCGGAATTACCATCAAAAGCCATGCTATTCAGATGGAATATGAGCTGGAAGGTAAAAAGTATTTCATCAACTTAATCGATACCCCCGGTCATGTTGACTTTTCATATGAGGTTTCAAGATCGATCGCTGCCTGTGAAGGTGCCCTATTAATCGTAGATGCTGCGCAGGGAATTCAGGCTCAAACGATTTCAAATCTCTATCTGGCATTAGAAAGTGACCTGACGATTATTCCGGTGATGAACAAAATGGATCTTCAAAGTGCCATGCCGGAGGAGGTTAGTGAACAGATTGTCGATTTAATCGGCTGCTCTCCGGAAGATATTATAAAAGCAAGCGGTAAAACAGGATTGGGCATTGATGAAATTCTCGAAGCTGTGGTAAGCAAGGTTCCCAAACCCAAAGGTGATCCCGGCAAACCACTACAAGCCATAATCTTCGATTCTGTTTATAACTCTTTCCGTGGAATTATGGCCTATTACAAAGTAATAAATGGTGAAATCAAATCAGGAGACAGGGTAAAGTTTGTGGCTACTGGAAAAGAGTACTTCGCCGATGAAATTGGAATTTTGAAGTTAAAACCACAGAAGCGTTCTTCAATAAAAGCCGGCGATGTTGGCTATATTATCTCCGGCATTAAACAAGCCAAGGAAGTAAAGGTAGGTGATACAATTACTACAGTTGCCAATCCCTGTGTAGAAGCAGTTCAAGGATTTGAAGATGTTAAACCAATGGTCTTTGCCGGAATTTACCCAGTCGATAATGAAGATTATGAAGATCTTAGAGAGGCAATGGAGAAGCTGCAATTGAACGACGCCGCCTTGACTTATGAGCTGGAATCATCTGCGGCGCTTGGATTTGGTTTCAGGTGTGGATTTTTGGGAATGCTCCACCTCGAGATTATCCAGGAGCGTCTCGAGCGCGAGTTTAACGTATCGGTAATTACAACAGTACCTAACGTATCTTACCAGGCACTTTTAACAAATGGGGATGAATTAACGGTTAACAACCCCTCAGACATGCCTGAATCAAGTCGAGTTGACACCATGAAAGAGCCTTACATCAATGCGCAGATAATTACCAAAGCTGAATATACCGGGGCAATTATGAACCTGGCAATAGACAAGAGAGGAACGCTTCAAAACCAAGTTTACCTAACTACCGACAGGGTGGAGCTGACTTTCGAATTACCCTTATCGGAGATCGTTTTTGATTTTTATGACAAGCTCAAATCCGTTTCTAAGGGTTATGCTTCTTTTGACTATCAACCTATTGGATATAGAGAATCTAATCTGGTAAAATTGGACATATTACTAAATGGCGACCTGGTAGATGCGCTTTCTGCCCTCATTTATCGGGAGAATGCCTTTAACTTAGGAAGAAAAATATGTGAGAAGCTGAAAGAGCTCATCCCTCGCCAGCAGTTTCAAATAGCAATTCAGGCAGCCGTAAGCACTAAAATAATTGCCCGTGAGACTATTAAGGCGCTGCGAAAAGACGTAACGGCAAAGTGTTATGGCGGAGATATAACCAGAAAACGAAAACTGTTGGAGAAGCAAAAAAAAGGAAAGAAAAAGATGAGGCAGGTAGGTAATGTAGAAGTGCCACAGAAAGCATTTTTGGCCGTATTAAAATTAGACTAACTTTAACTTGTATACTCAAAACTCTATATGTCAGGTCACAGTAAGTGGGCAACCATCAAGCGTAAAAAGGCAGCAACTGATGCTAAACGCTCTAGAGCTTTTACAAAAGTCTTAAAGGAAATTGGTATCGCTGTTGCGCAAGGAGGGCCAGACCCAGATTCCAATCCTTCATTGCGAATGGCTATTTCCAATGGGAAGGGCGTAAATCTACCCAAGGAAAATATAGAACGTGCTATTAAAAAGGCTTCTGACAAAGATGCTGCAGCATTGAATGAGGTAACCTATGAAGGATATGCACCTGATGGTGTTGCGATTTTTTTAGAATGCACTACCGATAATATAAACCGCACTGTATCTAATGTGCGTTCCATTTTTACGCGACTTGGAGGGACCTTAGGAACCAACGGTTCGCTTGAGTTTATGTTCGACAGAAAAGGAGTGTTTACATTACCCGTAAATGATTTGGATGAAGATGACTTTACACTCGAAGTAATAGATGCGGGCGCCGAAGATGTTGCCCGGGAAGGAGATGTTTTTATTATATATACTTCGTACGAAGATTTCGGGAGGATGCAGAAGAAACTAGAGGAGATGAAGATTGAGGTTGAAAATGCTGAGCTCCATCGAATTCCAAACAACACAAAACAGCTTGAGCTAGACGCCTCGAAAAAAGTGATAAGGATGATAGACTCTTTTGAAGAGGATGAAGACGTTCAGAATATTTTTCACAACCTTGAAATGACGGAAGATCTCGTAAATGAACTGCAGTAGCAAATTGATTGCAGTTGCAAGAACGGTTTACTAACTTTACCTATCTCTGAACTGTACAAAACCCATTTACCGGCAATATGAGCAAGTCAACATTGGATAATATGCGTGCCGAAGCCCTATTGGGTGGTGGGGAAAAACGAATAGAGTCGCAGCATAAAAAGGGTAAGCTCACAGCCCGCGAGCGCTTGCACTTTTTAATGGACGAAGGCTCATTTGAAGAAATTGGCGCATTTGTACGGCATCGCTCTACAGATTTTGGCCTGGATAAGCAGAAAATATTAGGCGATGGTGTTGTGACTGGCTACGGTAACATCAATGGCCGCCTGGTTTATGTATTCTCACAAGACTTCACGGTATTTGGAGGTTCATTGGCTGAGGCGCACGCCTCTAAAATTTGTCGAATAATGGACCTGGCAATGAAAAACGGTGCACCTGTGATTGGGCTGAACGATTCAGGAGGTGCTCGAATTCAAGAGGGTGTGGTGTCTCTGGGAGGATATGCAGACATCTTTTACAGAAACACCTTGGCCTCAGGTGTAATACCTCAACTTTCAGCCATTATGGGCCCTTGCGCCGGCGGAGCCGTGTACTCCCCTGCAATCACCGACTTTATTTTGATGGTTGAAAACCTCTCTTATATGTTCGTAACGGGGCCCAACGTGGTTAAGACGGTGACACATGAAGAGGTTACATCAGAAGACCTGGGAGGAACGTCAACGCATTCAACAAAATCAGGTGTTACACATTTTGCCTGCGCAAATGAGATAGAGTGTATCGATAACCTGAAAACACTGCTTTCATACATTCCTCAAAATTGTGAGGAAGACCCCCCGGAATCGGAATACAGTTCAGATACATCCGAAAAAAGGCCTGAACTGGACAACATCGTACCAGAAAATGCCAACCATCCTTATGATATGAGGGAGGTGATCACCGGAACGGTTGATACTGACTCCTTTTTTGAGGTGCAGAAGGATTTCGCAGAGAATATTGTGATCGGCTTTTCCAGGTTAGCGGGAAAGAGTATTGGAATTATCGCCAACCAACCGGCATGTCTGGCAGGAGTGCTGGATATAAATTCATCTAAAAAAGCTGCCAGATTCGTTAGGTTCTGTGACGCCTTCAATGTACCTCTATTGGTTTTTGAAGATGTTCCCGGCTTTCTGCCTGGAACAGATCAGGAATGGAATGCCATTATTTCAAATGGCG
Organism: Flavobacteriales bacterium; assembly: GCA_012966015.1. Classification (GTDB taxonomy): domain Bacteria; phylum Bacteroidota; class Bacteroidia; order NORP154; family NORP154; genus NORP154. The sequence continues at coordinate 7,474 of DTRI01000044.1, forward strand.
CCAAACTTTTATACGCTTTTTGTGAGGCCACGGTACCGAGGGTTACCGTTATTACCAGAAAGGCATATGGAGGGGCTTATGATGTGATGAACTCGAAACATATTGGAGCAGACATGAATTTTGCCTGGCCCGGCGCTGAAATTGCTGTCATGGGAGCAAAAGGCGCAGCAGAAATAATTTTTAAAAAGGAGATAAGCGACGCAAAAGATCCGGCAAAAAAGCTAATGGAGAAGGAGAAAGAGTACAAGGAGATCTTTGCAAACCCTTACAGGGCAGCTGCGAGAGGATATATTGACGAGGTTATCAATCCACAGCAAACGCGCGAAAAGCTTATTACTGCCTTTGAAATGCTCAAAAACAAAGTAGATACGCTGCCCAAGAAAAAACATGGGAATATTCCTCTTTAACACCTATAAACTGAAAATCATAGCTGTGAAAAATCGGAATATGTTTGGACTGCTCTTGCTCACAATGATTTTTTTATTTGGATTCATTGCGGAGGAGAAACACCCATTACTTAAAATTGGCCGGGAGGCACCTATGACAGATTACAAAATGAGGGATGTATCTGGCAGCCATGTTACACTGAACGATGTGAAAAATGAAAATGGCCTTTTGGTCATTTTTTCGTGTAACACTTGTCCATTTGTTCTTAAATGGGAAGATCGGTACCCCCTGCTCTCCAAGCAGTGCAAGGCTGGCAAGATTGGGATGATTGCCATCAATTCCAACGAAGCAAGGCGAGATGGAGACGACTCCATGGAAAAGATGAAGACCCATGCAACTGACAAGGGGTATGACTTTTTTTATACCGTTGATGTAAAGTCAAAGCTCGCTTATGCCTTTGGTGCCAGGCATACGCCCGAAATATTTCTGTTCGACAAGGATTTAAAACTCACCTACACAGGTTCTATTGACGACAACCTTAAGAACGCGGCAGAAGTGGAGAAACATTATCTTGAAGATGCAATAAAGAACCAGATCAATGGAAAACCGATAGACCCCAACAAAACCAAAGCCATTGGATGCAGCATAAAGAAAGTAAAGACCTAATGAATGTACTGATACTTGGCTCAGGAGGACGGGAACATGCCCTTTCCTGGAAAATAGCCCAGAGCCCTAAATTGGATAAGCTTTATATCGCTCCTGGCAATGCCGGCACATGCAATGAGGGTACCAACATCAATTTAAAGCCCACAGATTTTGAAGGCATCAAAACTTTCGTCTTGTCAAGTAATATTGATATGGTTGTTGTGGGGCCAGAAGACCCCCTTGTGAATGGCATTCATGATTATTTTGCCGAGGACGAAGCGTTGAACCACATTGGGATTGTTGGACCAAAAGCAGAAGGGGCACAGCTAGAAGGCAGCAAGGAATTTGCCAAGAGATTCATGATAAAACATGGTATCCCCACCGCAGCATACCAGAGCTTCACAGTGGACGCCATAAGAGAAGGACACACCTTTTTGGAAACTTTAAACCCGCCCTATGTATTAAAAGCTGATGGATTGGCTGCAGGAAAAGGCGTGGTCATCCTCAATGATTTAGAAGCTGCCAAAGTTGAGCTAACCGACATGTTGGAATCAGAGAAATTCGGTGAGGCCAGCGCTAAGGTGGTGATAGAAGAATTTCTCGATGGCATTGAACTCTCCGTATTTGCCCTGTCGGATGGCATTAATTATAAGATCCTTCCATCAGCTAAAGACTATAAAAGGATTGGAGAAGGCGATACTGGCCTTAATACCGGCGGAATGGGTGCTGTGAGTCCGGTTCCCTTTGCAGACGCGGACTTTATTTTAAAAGTTGAAGAACAGGTGATTAGGCCAACTTTTGAGGGATTGAAAGAAGATGGAATTGAATACAGCGGCCTGTTATATTTTGGGTTGATCAATGTAGGGGGAGAGCCTGTGGTGATAGAATATAATATACGATTCGGTGATCCGGAGGCTGAAGCTGTTATTCCCAGAATTGAAACAGACCTGCTGGACTTGTTTGAGGCAGTATGTGACAAAAGGTTATCTGAGCTAGACTTAACAATAGACAGCAGCGCAACGGCAACCGTAATGCTGGTATCTCAAGGATATCCTGGCAGCTATGAGAAAGGAAAGGAAATCAATGGCTTGGGAGATGCAGGTGAGAGCATTGCTTTTCACGCTGGAACCAAGCTGGTTGAAGATAAAATCATAACCAATGGCGGCAGGGTCATTGCGGTAACCTCCTTTGGTGAAAACATAGAGCAGGCATTGGAAACTTCTTACGCAAACGCAGAACGAATAAAATTTGAAGGAAAGAATTTAAGAAGGGATATTGGATACGATCTAAAAGTTGGAATTCAGGCAGAATAACATGCGAAGGTGCAGTGTTTATATTTTGTAAAACTACTACTCGTTCTCTCCGGCGTTATGATGTTGAATCATCCTAGAGGTCCAGATAAGGAATAAACCAAGTATCGCAGTAATAATAAGGCCATTAGGAATATTTCCAAGCTGAGGCATTATATCAAATAATACCTGGCAAGCATCTCCAATTCCATAAAATACAGCGTCCATCAATATCTTTTTTTAAGTGATTCAGTATGCTGACAAATGTAATTAAAAAAGTATTGGCCAACACAAAAGAGCGTAATATTACAAACACCTTACAAGATTATTTTAAATAGTGATTAATCTATTCAAATCCAGCAGGCCATATGTTCTGGGGCTCATCCCCGTCATTGCACTTTCATTTTGGTCCTACCCCATATACGTTGGCACGCTGCCAATTGTAGAACAAGCCATGCCCTTATACTACGCAGTGATCATTCTCCTCTCTGACCTTCCGGTGATTGCCAATATAGTAGCCGTTGCATTAATAGTGCTTGAAGCGTTAATGCTCAATAACATCCTGGAAAAGCATCAGGTGCTATCTGAAAAGACAAAGGTGCCAGCGCTGATTTACACGCTGCTGATGTGTAGCTGCCCTCCTTTACTTGTACTTCACCCCGTACTTTTCGCAAACTTTTTTTTAATCCTTCTCCTCGACCGAATATTTCTCACCTATAGAAGTGATGTAGTGCTGACAAACGTTTATGATGCTGGCTTACTAATAGGGATTGCGGCGGTGTTTTTTCTGCCTTCAATCATGTTTCTACCCTTCTATATTATTTCTTTATCCATCCTTCGCCCGTTCAATGCGAGAGAGTATATTCTCTCTTTTATTGGGTTTTTGACGCCTATGCTGTTTGTAGCAGTAAATTTCTATTGGACAGGCGAATTAGCAGATTTTTGGAGGAGCATGAGAATTTCTTCTCTGGACACGTTTACATTTGAATTGGATTGGATGATACTCTTTCTACCCCTGCTTTTGATTACATTTATCATTTCCATGATTGGAGCGAGGAGCTATATCGAAGAAATGAACAGCCGGGTTGTTAAGGTTACCAAAATGTATCTGGTGTTTATATGGTTTTTTGTATTCGCCATGTTATCCCTAATGATGGCTCCCTCATTGAGTGCGGCTTATTTCTCTGTCGTTTTTATTGCCCTGGCGGTTTACTTTGCTAACTTTTTTGTCAGCTTTCGAAGAAAAAAACTGGCAGAGTTTATACTTTTTCTATTAATAGCAACAATAATATATTCTCACATTGTACCTTTGTAGTTTAAAATCTGCATACAGAACCCTATGAAATTCGGTGTTGTAATATTTCCTGGCTCAAATTGCGATGAGGATATGATTTATACATTGGCATCGACCATGGGTCAAGAGGTTGTTCGTCTTTGGCATAAGGAGAATAATCTACAGGGATGTGATTGTATTGTCTTGCCCGGAGGGTTTTCCTATGGCGACTATCTCAGATCTGGTGCTATTGCGCGATTTTCGCCTATTATGACTGAGGTCATAGAACATGCCAATAAAGGAGGCTACGTTTTTGGTGTATGCAATGGTTTTCAAGTCTTATGTGAGTCTGGGCTCCTGCCTGGTGCGCTGCTACACAACAACAACCAACAATTTATTTGCAAGAATATTTATCTAAGGAGCGTGGCCCCCAATACGATTCTTACCTCTGCCATCAATCCATCAGATGTATTGAAAATACCAATCGCGCATGGCGAAGGTCGCTATTATGCAAATCAGGAGGACTTAGACACTATACATGAGAATGGCCAGATTCTATTTAGGTATTGTAATGCCTTAGGAGAAATCAACCAAAAGGCAAACCCCAATGGATCGCTTGAAAATATTGCGGGTATTTGCAACGAAAAACGAAATGTATTGGGAATGATGCCTCATCCGGAAAGAGCCGCAGATTCTGCGTTGGGCAATGTCGATGGCAGGAAGCTGTTTGAGTCCCTATTAGAGCTTCAAACGGCTTAATGTAATTATTGAATCTTAATACCGATTACCAGAACGTCGTCTACCTGGTCTCTCTCTCCTCTCCATTTCGTTAATCTCGCACCAATAAATGCCTCCTGTTCTTTCATGTTCTTGTCATTAATATCCAGAATCATTTGCCTGAATCGCCTACCCATAAACTTCTTGCCCTTCTTGCCTCCAAATTGATCTACATATCCATCTGAGAAAATATACAAGGTATCTCCTTTTTGCAGATCGATCTCATGGTTGGAAAATGACTCCTGCATGCCATCTACAACAGGTTGTCCGATAGCCTTTCTGTCAGCCTTGGTTTCAATGATCTCACCATTTCTCACCAGATAAAGCGGGTTGTATGCTGCCGCAAATTGCAATTTGTTCGTCTTGATATCAATGGAACAGAATGCGAGATCCATTGCATCTTTTACTGCATCCTGATCCTCTTCAGATTGCCTTAGCGTATCATATACGCCCTGACTCAAACTATCGAGAATTTTTGAAGGTGTTGTCATTTTTTGCTTATTCACATAATCCGACAACAGGTTGTTTCCAATAATGCTCATGAACGCCCCGGGAACACCATGCCCTGTACAGTCTACTGCGGCAACCATTAGCTTGTCGCCAATTTGATCCATCCAATAGAAGTCACCACTTACAATATCCTTGGGCTGATAATAAACAAATGACTCTGGATAATGCTTTGTAATAATTGAGATTGGTGGAAGTATGGCCTCCTGGATTCTCTTAGCGTACCTGATACTTGCAGTTATATCCTCGTTAATCTCTGCCAGCTCTTCGTTCTTAACTGCGAGTTCCGCGGTTCTTTCACTCACTTTATCTTCGAGTATTCTCTTCTCCTTTTTCAAACTAGCGGTTCTAACCTTATCAAAGATGAAGATTCCCAGCACGCCCAAAACCACGCAAATGGCGTAAAACCATATGGTCTTCCAGAAGGGAGGTGTTACAATAAAGCTATAGGTGCTCGTAGGCTCACTCCATATTCCCTCCGCATTGGCAGCCTTAATGCGAAAATCGAATTTGCCGTGCGGTAAATTTGAATAGGTTGCACTGTTTTTCTTGCTAATTGGAGTCCATTCTTCATCAAAGCCCTCCAGCTTATAAGAATAAACAACCTCCCCGGGGTTTGTTAAGCTAATGCCTAAATAGTCAAATGTGAAATGATTTTGATCGTATTCATATACTGCAGCTTTCAGAAGTTCGGCCTCCTTTAGTTTGATTCTCATGCTCTCGAGATATACCGAGGGGGGAATCTGGTTTGGTATGTCCTGGTTAGGATCATACTTGACCAGGCCCATAATCGTTCCAAACCAAAGGTTGCCCTGGCTATCTTTGCATACGGAATTGGCATTTGTTTCTATCCCTAGAAATCCTTCTTTTTTCCCAAATGTCGCAAAGCTATTTGTTCCGTGGCTTAGTTTATCCAGTCCTTTACTAGAGCCCACCCATATGTTGTCCTCATTATCTGCTATAATCAACGACGGTGACTCAGAGCTCAATCCATCAGCTTGTGTGTACTTAACAAAATCACTACCGTCATATTTTAACAACCCTGACCCATAAATACCCAGCCATATATTTCCCGCGCCATCTTCAGAAATAGACAGCACGAAGTTGCTGCCGATACCTTCTTTGTCTTTAAAGCTGGTAAAACTAGCCCCGTCATATACAGAAAGCGCTCCCCCAAGCACCCCAAACCATATCTTACCTTTACTATCGGCATATACGCGATATATATTATTGCCTCCAAGCCCGTCTTTTGCCGTAAATGTTTCAAAGCTCTCTGTTGCCGGACTATACCTTGACGCACCCTTCTTGGTTCCAAACCATACATCACCATTACCAGCTTTAGCTATCGAGTAGACCGTATTATCCGCAAGGCCATTACCTACATTATATGTTTTAAATTTCCCTTCACTTGTGAGTTTCGAAACACCATTGCTGGCAGAGCCAAACCAAATGTTACCATTGTCATCTTCGCATACGGCCAGGATTACCTCCTGTACAAGGCCATCGGATGTGTTGTAGTTTTCCACACTGTAAGAGCCTGATTCGTTCATTGACATTTGAGAAACACCGTTATTTGTACCCATCCAAAGGTTCCCCCTCTTGTCTTGAATTATCGACCAAATAATATTATTGGCCAAGCCATCAGCATCATCATAAATTTGAAATTTGTCACTCCTGTAACGATTTAGCCCCACTTCCGTTCCTATCCAATAGTTACCCTCACGATCCTGAAAAACAACGTTCACCTTATGATAGTTAAGCCCTTGCGGCGTGCTGAGTACTTTGAACGTACCGTTGTGAAGTGCAGCATCATTATTGCGAGGGCCTTCATCCGGAATAAACTTCGTTACCCCACCCGTTGACGTGCCTATCCAAATAGTGTTGTTATCATCCTCAAAAATTGAGTTAATCCCATTGGAACTCAACCCATCTTCTGTGGTTATAATCGTACTTACGGCATCGTGAATTGTTTCCAGCTCATTGATTGATATTCCTTCAATAATCTTGATAATTACAATACCTGCTCCTCTGGTTCCTATCCAAATTTCATTGTCCAGCACGCTTTGCACAACAGTTATATTGTCAATAATAAGCCCTTTCTCAATATTTAAATATGTATAAGCCTCTTCGGCATTAATTGCCTGTGTTTTGTCATATATTGTTATGCCATTATCAGTGCCAATCCATATATTTCCAACGTTATCTTCACAAATAGACGAAACATAATCACCGCTTAGCTCCTCATCTGTGGTTACTACGTAAACAGTGTTGTTTTGTATATCGTATCTGTAAACACCTCCTCCATCAGTACCGAACCAAAAATTTCCGTCGCTATCTTCAATTATCGCTGTTATTGGATTGAACTGCGAAATGATGTCAAAATCCAGGTTGATAAAATTCTGCTTCTTTTGAATATATTTGGACACACCTCCACCCCAGTGCCCCAACCAAATATTTCCTGATCTATCTTTGTAAGAAGTCGTAATCCAATCCTCAGCCAGACTATCCTGCTTACTAAAATTTGTGAATTTTTGACCATTGTATCTTGCCAATCCAGCCATAGTGCCTATCCATAAATTTCCATCGTCGTCTTGCTGTATGGTTTGTACTTGTGACTGAGGCAATCCATCTTCTGTATCGAAGTGTACAAAGTTGGTGCTTTGCCCCAGGGCGGCTGCGCTCCAGAGAATGCCTAACACCATGATACTATTTTTGAATCTGTAAATCATATTCATTTATTAGTCAGTATTAAAGATTTTCAATCACCTTTTTATAGGTTGGCTCATCAATCTCCTTTGAATTTTGATAGTAATAAGTTGCACCCCACAAATAGCTCACCTTTTGCAAAGTGTCTGGCTTCACCGGGTATTTGATAATTGTGTAGTTAATGGTTTTAAACATGTCCTCTTTAACAGTTTCAATTACTTTGGGCTTAAAAGCAATTTCTTTAGCAGGCGCTTTCTTCTCCTCTTTTGCTGTCATTTCCGAAACCTTGTATCTGTTATGGATCAATTTGACACTGGCATTCAAATCCTTAACATTCTTGATATAATGAGTTGTAAATGACTTTACATGCCGTTTTTCAGGTGTGGCAGATATTTTAGGGTAGTTTGCGGCATTAGCTGACATGTTCTTCGAATCCGCGATAGCTATTTTTCTCTTCTGTTCTAAGGTGCTCGCAGCAATTATTTTTAAAATGTCTTGCTTTTCCTTTGATTTAACCGCCATGTTCTTAGCCTTGATCACCTCTTTTTCCTGGGCAATTTTTTCATTGTCCCTAACCTTAGCCTTCACGGCTGCTTCCGCAGCTAGTTTTTCAGCCACCAACCTTTTCTCCGTTTCCATTCTTTTCTTAAGGATCGCCTCCTTCTGCTCCCTGAGCATTTTGTCACGTGCAGCTAATGCCTCAGTAATTTCCGCTTCCTTTTCCGCCTTCATTGCTTGATTTTGTGCCATTTCCAGCGCCTCAGCCTCTTCTTCTTCCCTCAACAGCCTTGCAGCTTCATCTTCCTCCTCTGGTTTATCAACTTCTATTTCTTCTTCGGGGTCTTTGCTGGTTTCTTCCGCAATTTCTTCAGATACTTCTTCCACCTCCTCACCTCTCTCAGCCATTTCCGCTATTAAAGTCTCAATTTCAAATATTCTTGACTTGGGGTACTTTTTCAATTCATCCCGATCAGCCTTAGGCAATTTAGATTTAGCGACTGATATCATAATCTCCCGGTACAAGTCCTTTGCCTTTTCGTATTTGCTATTAGCAAAAGCTTTATCCGCTTTGGCAATTGAATTATCATATTTTTCCCTAAAGCTCAAATTGACATTTTCCGCTTTTGCCTCTTCCTCTTTCCTCTTCTGCTCTTCCATCTTCTTCAGCCTATACTCGGCCAGCAGCTTATACTGATCTTGTTTCTCAGCTTCCAGTATATCAAAAAGCTGATCTACCTTTGCCTTTATCGTGCTGAAATACGCCCTGTCATCTTCAAAATCGCCTCTACGAGCATTGTATCCGAATTTTGAGATGGGCTTATTGAGAATGGCTGTAAGCGCCTTTTCCTTCTCAACTTCTGCTACCATTTTGAAAAGCTCTATAGTCGGACGGTATTCGGGATATTTTGTTTTCCTGTGCGCCGGTGCCTTGGTCGATATTTGTTGCTTAAGGGTAACGTGCCCCGGCTTAGAGATTTTGATAATGTATTTATCCCCTTCTGGAGATATTGGCAGCTCTGAAAAAGTATATTTCCCCGATTTTGTTATTGTCTCATCTATCTTAGTTCCATTCTTGATCAACTCAACTTTAGCCCCGCTTAAGGGTGATTCTTCAGCTTCAACTTTACCGCGTACAGTCATATAGCCATCATCTTGTGCATAGAGGCTATCTAATGGGAAAATGGCAAGACAAACCAGAAGAGACCAGCTACTTCGACTAAACGAGGAAGCGATTAACTTTAAGAGGCTATACGTTGAACTCAAAATATATTAACTGGGTGTTTAAATAGTCTTACACTATCCAGATAGAATGCAAGAAACAAATAATTACTTCACACAACCCTAAGCTACCAAACAGCACCAGGCTTGTATCAGGTAGAATTGTCCAAAATTAAAATATTTTTGCGAAATATTAAACATTATTAGTATCTTTGCGCCGTACGGAAGTTTTTTACACTATTAAGAGGGGACAACATCCCCTCTTTTTATTTGAAAAGACGTTCTTATTTCAAATGCTTGAGACAATAAAGA
>DTRI01000045.1 GCA_012966015.1 Flavobacteriales bacterium
TGAGGGATGGGACAGAAATATTAACGACTCCACGTTCTGTATGGTAAACCCTGATTATTACCACATGATCAGTAGAACAAATGGAGCAAGCGCAGCGGATGTAACCATATGGTTTGACGATTTACTCGATAATGTGTATCAGGAAATGGCCCATTGGCAAACTGTTCCCAGATGGGAGAATATGGGTGTGGTAACTACTGTAATGAATCCTTCACCAATACTTAGTTCAGCTACAAGCTCGGGATGGGGAAACTATAGTTTTCCACCCTTTATTTTGGGTTCTCCGGCACCACCTCTTGCTTTAACTGTTGCCAGCACCTCAATATGCTCGACAGATACGCTTACATTCAATGCTACTCCAGGTTTTACAAACTATGAATTCTTCAATAATTCTGTATCCATACAAAATGGCACATCGGATACCTTAATACTTACGGGGTTAAGTTCTGGCGACACCATTGAAGTTACGGGAACAGATGTAAACTGTAATGCTTATAGCAACAAACTTGTTATTACTGTTACCACTCAACCGGTAGCAGCCATTGCAGGAACGGATACCATTTGTGAAGGAACGAGCACCGCGCTAACTGCATCGGGCGGCACAACATTTTTGTGGAATACAACCGAAATCACAGCCTCAATTGTTGTTAGCCCAATTGCTGATTCATCTTACACGGTGATAGTAAGCAATGGAGCCTGTGCTGATACGGCTACGTTTAACGTTACGGTAAATCCACTGCCAATTGCCAATATTACCGGAGGCGGCGTTACCATTTGTGATGGTATAGCTGTCAATTTAAATGGAGATCCTGGAGATAGCTACCTATGGACACCAACGGCTGAAATAACACAAAATATCGTGGTTAGTCCTTCTGTAACCACCACTTATACCTTAACAGTTACCAATAGCTGTGGAACGGATATAGCCACCACTGATATTACGGTACTAACAGCAGCACAGGCCGGTCCGGATTTTGAGCTCTGTAAAAACCTCGATCCATTGGGATATCTTGACACGGCTGCTGCATTTCCTGCTGGTGGAACCTGGTCATCCCCTGATCCACTCGTAGACCCAAATCTCAATCCAGACGGATTTATTGATCACATTTCTATACCCTGGGGCAATGGTTATCAAATTGTATATACTGCAGGTGGATGTACGGATACCATGCTGCTGGATGTGACAGGTGCTAAAACAGGTAATGACACCGTTATATGCCCTTCGGGTGCATTTTTCTTGTCTGTGGCCCAGCCGCCCGGAGGTACATGGAGTTATCTGGACCCGACAACCGGAATTCAAACCACAACAAATATTATTGATCCCATAACTGGGGAAATAGACAAAGGTGACCTATCTGGGGACATCACATTTGTATATACCAGCCAGGGTTGTCCTGATACAATGGTGGTTACATTATGTGGAGAAAACGACATTTGGGTACCAAACGTTTTCTCTCCTAATGGAGATTTTTGGAACGATATCGTCAGGGTCAGGGGCGAGGCTGTTGATTATGTTACAATAGTAATATATGACAGGTGGGGGGAATTAATCTTTGATGGAAACAGTACGGAGGCTGCGATGAACACCGGTTGGGATGGAACCAAGAAAGGTAAAGAGCTTGCACCACAAGTATTTGTATACTATCTGAAAGGGGCCTTTCTGGACGGAGAAGAATTTGTGAAACAGGGTAATATTACCCTGGTTAAATAGAAAAATTGAAAATGAAGGGAAAGAAACATCTGGTAATTGGTTTGATAGGAGGATTGCTTGTTGGCCTACAGGTATCTGCCCAACCCGATATGCATTTTTCACAATTCTCCTTTTCGCCGTCAACGCTGAACCCGGCTACAACGGGTGTAATTGATGGCTTGTGGAGAGTGAATCTGAACTATAAGGACCAGTGGAGAAACATTTCTGCACCGTTCACAACTTTTGGAGGTTCATTTGACATGCCCTTTTTAAGAGATAAAATCTCTGACGGTGCATTGGCGTTTGGAGTTGCATTTTTTAACGACAAAGCAGGAGACCTGGATTACGCTACTAATTCTTTCACGCTTTCGCTAGCAGCTAACAAATCCATAGATAAGAGAAACAACTTTTCTTTAGGGCTGTCGGGTGGATTTGGATCGCGGGGCTTATCGGCAGATGCAGGTAAGCAAGAGTGGGATAGCCAATACCAGCAGGGCTCCGGGTATAATGGAAATTTATCATCACAAGAATCCTCAAAGGTAGAGAACTTCGTGTACGGTGATTTCAATGCAGGGTTGTTATGGAGATACGAAAAGGAGAAATTCAAATTTCATACAGGTTTTTCGGTATTTCATATTAACTCACCTAAACTGACTTTTTACAAGTCTTCAGAGAAATTAGACCCCAGATTGGTTTTTCATGGTGGTTCGCAGATTGGCCTCAAAGGAAAAGCCATCTATTTCTTGCCACAGTATTTGTTCATGATGCAGGGGAATCAATTGGAGAACAACGCCGGGTTGCTGGTCAAATATTTGCTTCGTGAAGGATCCAGGTACACTGGAAATGTTGAAGAAGTGGCGGTTTACATCGGCGGATGGTATCGATTTGGTGATGCGGCCATCGCGAACGTAAGATTGGATTTCAAAAGTTTCTCGGTTGGAGTAAGCTATGACTTTAATTTATCTAACCTGAAAGTAGCCAGTGACGGACGCGGAGGAGTTGAATTTTCATTATCCTATACACAGCAATTGCCGCCTGCAGTTAGAACCAAAAGGCGCTCATTAATGTAGAATTGACTATCTTGTCATATAATACGGGAAAAATGGCAAGAAAAGGATTGATTGCACTTATGGTGGTGATTGTAGGGAATGTCAGTGCTCAGGACATTCATTTCTCGCAATTTTCCTCCTCTCCTTCTACCTTAAATCCAGCATCAACAGGTGTATACGAAGGCCAATTCCGAGTGGTGTATAACTTCAAGGACCAATGGAAGAGCATTGCTTTTCCGTACAGAACAAATTCGTTCTCTTTCGACATGCCTTTTGCAAGGGAATTCATTTCAAAAGGTGCTATGGCGGCCGGGATTTCTGTGCTGGCAGATAAAGCTGGTGATTTAAAGGTAGGTACCACGTTAATTAACCTATCCTATTCAGCGAATAAGTACCTGAACAGAGAGAACAATATTTCGGTTGGATTGCAAGGCGGGTTTGGCCAACGGGCGATGAAGGGCGATGCTATGCTTCAACAATGGGACAGCGAGTATGACCCCAATTCATCGGATGGCTATACCAACAATGCCAATGCCGGCGCTGCAATTCAGAATTTTAGTTATGGTGATTTTTCTGCAGGGCTCTTATGGTCTTATAAAAATGGTAAGTTCAGGGCGCACGCGGGCGCAGCATTCTTTCATCTCAACCAGCCCAATCAATCCTCACTAGGGGCAAGTGCAAAGGAAAAATTACCTGCGAAAATAGCTTTACATGGAGGAGCTACCATCCCGATAAAAAATAATGCGCTGGGTGTTATACCTCAGGTATTGATCCTGAGCCAGGGACCTCAATTCGAGGGTAATGTTGGAGCGTTGGTCAAGATTCGATTACAGGAGCCTTCAAGATATACCGGAGAGATTACTGAAACGGCTGTGTATATTGGCGGCTGGTATCGATTCTCAGATGCGTTTATTCTCAACGCCAGGTTGGACTGGATGAATTTTGCCTTGGGTTTGAGCTACGACATCAACATCTCTAAGATCAATGTAGCAACAGAAAGTCGTGGTGGGTTTGAAATTTCGTTGATGTACATCCAGCCGTTCAAAGCTTCCAGGAAGACGGCCACACCTTTGATGTAAGCGCTTACTTATCCCGTTTACAGATCGAGCAATAAATTAACCAGGTTCTTCCCTTTCGTGAGCAGATTTACGGGATTTTCGCAGTATTCTTTCACCCTAACGAGAAACCCCACCGATTCTTTTCCATCGATGATGCGATGGTCATAGGAAAGGGCCACATACATCATGGGCCGTATTTCCACCTTCTTATTTACAGCGATAGGTCTTTCAACGATGTTGTGCATTCCCAGGATGGCACTTTGCGGCGGATTGATAATTGGAGTGGACATCATCGATCCGAATGTACCACCGTTGGTGATGGTAAACGTGCCACCAGTCATTTCCTCCAGAGATAGCTTACCATCCCTGGCTTTTACCGCCAGCTGCCTGATAGAGCTCTCAATATCAGCGAAAGACATAACCTCTGTATTTCGCAAAACGGGTACCATCAACCCCTTTGGTGAGCTCACAGCGATACCGATATCGGTAAAATTGTGATAGACGATCTCCTCGCCATCGATCGTAGCATTGACCGCTGGAAATTCCTGAAGCGCCTGACTTACAGCCTTGGTAAAAAATGACATGAAGCCAAGCTTTACACCGTGGCCCTCCTCGAATTTGCCCTTGTATTTAGATCGTATGCTCATTATGCCGCTCATATCAATTTCATTGAACGTGGTGAGCATGGCCGTTTCATTCTTGACCGAAACCAACCGCTGGGCCAATTTCTTTCGCAAGGATGTCATTTTCACACGTTCAGTGTCCCGGCCACCTCCCCAGGATGACTCTGCCCCTCCTCCATCCAAAGCTGCCAGCACATCCGCCTTTGTTATTCTACCGGCTGGCCCGGTTCCAGAAATTTTTGAAGCTACTGCGCCCTTCTCATCCATCATTTTCTTTGCGGCAGGTGACGGATGCCCGGTGGCATATCCTGCCCGTCCGTCAGGCGGGGATTCCACTTTATTTGAAACTGCCTCCTTTTTGGCTGGGGCTTCCTCTTCCTTCGCACCTGACTTAGCCTCTACCTCAGGTACCGCTTTCTCCTCTTTCACCTTCGATACTCCTTTAGCGCTTGTATCTATCGTGCATACTATGTCCCCTACGGCAATGGTGTCCCCTTCCTTAGCTTTAATTGAGATAGCACCAGCCTCTTCTGCCGTTAGCTCCAGGGTCGCCTTCTCCGAGTCAATTTCACAAATAAGCTGATCACGCATAACGTATTCGCCATCTTCTACTAACCATTGTGCGATCTCAACCTCTCTGATTGATTCGCCAGGGCTTGGCATTTTCATCTCTAGTATCATCGTATTTCGTTTAACGGTTACGAAGCGCGTTTCTATTGCCGC
>DTRI01000046.1:0-2276 GCA_012966015.1 Flavobacteriales bacterium
CGGCACGTCGCTATCTGGTGTTACTTTTATTTCTGTTCCCGGGTGGGTAGGGAGTAGCCAGTTCTCCTATATGCAAACCGTATTGGGCTATCTGATCGGTTATTTCATTATCGCTTATGTATTGTTGCCTGTGTATTATCGATTGAACTTAACATCGATTTATTCATATTTGGAGAAGAGGTTTGGCTATTGGTCATATAAAACGGGGGCATTCTTTTTCTTGCTGTCCAGGATTCTGGGCGCTTCTTTCAGGTTGTTTCTCGTAGCAACCGTTTTGCAGGAATTTGTTTTTGGAAACTGGGGTATTCCTTTTGAAGTTACTGTGTTGATTACCATCATGTTTATCTGGCTCTATACTTATAAGGGAGGAATCAAGACAATTATTTGGACGGATACTCTACAGACATTTTTTATGTTGACGGCGGTGGGGCTGAGTATCTATTTCATAGCGAAGGATATAAATCTGAGTATTGGCGCATTGGTAAGCCGCATTGCAGAAAGTGAATACTCCACAATGTTCTTTCTTGAAGATTTTAAGGCCAAAAGTCACTTAGTTAAGCAGTTGCTGAGCGGGGCTTTTATTGCTATTTGCATGACGGGACTGGATCAGGACATGATGCAAAAGAATATCAGCTGCAAGAATGTAGGTGACGCACAAAAGAACAT
This sequence comes from Flavobacteriales bacterium, assembly GCA_012966015.1. Classification (GTDB taxonomy): domain Bacteria; phylum Bacteroidota; class Bacteroidia; order NORP154; family NORP154; genus NORP154. The sequence goes on from DTRI01000046.1 coordinate 667, forward strand.
GATCAGCTTCAGCATCGTACTGGTATTTGTAAATCTGGTATTTCTCGCATTAGGGGCATTATTGTTCATTTATGCCTCCGAGAAGGGAATTAATATTCCTGCAAGAACGGATCTGCTGTATCCTACCATTGCGTTGAATTCCGGGTTGGGGTTGAGCATTGGTGTCTTTTTCATATTGGGTTTGGTGTCTGCGGCTTATTCCAGTGCCGATTCTGCCTTGACCGCCCTCACCACATCATTCTGTATAGATTTTTTAAAGGTGCAAGATCTTGAGGAGGCAGATAAAGAGCGCATTAGAAAGAAAGTGCATATCGGGATGTCTCTATCGTTACTTTTTGTGATAATAGCCTTCCGATATCTGATCGACAAAAGTGTTATCGATACCTTGTTGAAAGTTGCGTCCTACACGTATGGCCCTCTGCTAGGGTTATTTGCTTTCGGGCTCTTTACGAATAAGAAAGTAAGAGATAACTGGGTGCCTCTAATTTGTGTTGTAGCACCGGCTTTTACTTATGTGATCGGAATTTATTCTAAGGAGTGGTTTAATGGTTATGTATTCGCGTACGAATTGCTCATGGTAAACGGCATGCTCACCTTTCTTGGATTGCTTGGCTTATCTGTTTTGTATAAAAAAGGCATGCCAATTGGAGCTGCATCCAGTATAGCTGAGCCGTAAGCTCATTGCGGGTACTGTACTTGCCGTCATCTTTGTCTGTGCCTTGTTATTTTAAGTTGTTGGGAGGCTTTTGTTTTCTTAATTCAGAATGTCGTTTCTGTCTGTTTCCTGGATAGCAACCAATAAATTAGAAATAGAACTCCAGGGGCTACAAGGCTGGCTATCAGTGGGTCTAAAATAAGATCAGGCCTAAGCACATACAGTCCGATAATACTTCCTATTGTAGCTATTCCACCTGTTCCTTCCCATTTCCAAGCCAGAAATAATCCTGTGAGAACACCTGTAGGGAAGAAGACCAGCATTAATAAGTCTTTCATGTCAATAATGCTTTGTGGTTCCGACCCAAAAATGTGTCCGCCAACCATAAACAACATGAATGCCAGGCTTAACAGGCTCCAAATACGCGCAGTCCAGCGAATGATATTCGCAATTTGTTTTTTGTTTTTCATGACAGGGGATTGTTGGTTACACTGTCAGCCCATACAGGTTGGATTGCATTTTTTAATGTGTAGTAATGGGCAAGAAGGAAATAAATTCACCAGTACGTGAAGATTGATACGGCCTTACTTATTTGAGGGTAGCAATGCCACCTTTCCAGGTTCCTACCCATTTCATGTTGTTTTCATCAATGGACACGGAGTAGACGAAGTCCTTGGGTAGTGATGAGTTAGCTTTATCATAAACAGTCCATTTGTGGCCATCTAGCTTAGCGAGCCCACCGCCTCCGGTTCCGATCCATACTGCATCGTCTTTGTCAACGGCTACGGAATACACAGAATTGTTGGGTAATCCTGAGTTGTACATGTCATACAGCGTCCATGTGGTATCGGTATCAAATTTTGCCACCCCTCCGTTCAGCATACCAATCCAGATATGGTCATTTTTATCAACCGTTAAGGTAAGCACCCAATTGCTGGGAATTTGTGAGTTGTCC
>DTRI01000046.1:2304-16945 GCA_012966015.1 Flavobacteriales bacterium
AACAGTTAGTCCCCCATCTTCAGTTCCTATCCATTTATTTCCTTTGCTGTCTATTGCAATTGCATTTACTACATCATTGGGTATTTGCGAATTCAACGTATTGAATACGAACCACTCAGTTCCATTAAATTTAGTTATTCCCTGATCTCCAGCGCCTACCCATATGGCACCTTCCTTATCCACAGCTGTTGAAAGAATCCAATTGTGCGGCAACAGGGAGTTATCAGAATTAAAGTTGGTCCATTCATCTTCCTTTCCTTCGCTAGACGATCGTTTGAGTTTTGCCAGACCACTGCCATACGTACCAACCCACTTATTTCCTTCTGCATCAATCGCTAAAGCATAAATTGAATTGTGAGGAATCTCAGAGTTGGTTGTTTGATAGGAGGACCACATGGAATCCTGTAAATTTGATAAACCTCCCTTTTCAGTAGCAATCCATTTCTCCCCGGCATCATCAATCAGAATCTTGATTGCATTGTTATCGGAAAGTCCTGAATTTGCCTTTTGATAAATTTTCCACACTACACTAGGTTTTACATCGACAATTTCCTGCGAGTACACCCAGGTAACCATCAGCACAAATGCAGCAATTGTCACTATAAGCCGATACAATCTTCTTTTCATGATATCCCCCTAAATACGTGTGAAAAAATCGAAAATCAATAGTAACCATTTTTCTACAAATATCAAAATAAACTATGTCTGTAAATTTGGATAAATAAAGGGAGCAGCAGCGTTGCGTTCAGTACGGCTATTGGGTTTTTCGAACGAAGAGTTGGGTGGTCTCAAATTTGATCACGGTAACATCTTCTCCTTCTTCAATGTACCCGGTTTCAGCAACGGCATCGTAAATGTCGCCATCGATGGTCACTTTTCCGGCGGGTCTCAAAATCGTAAGCGCCTTTCCATTTTTTCCTATCAGCTCCTGCTCTCTATTATCAACGCCTATATATCCATCACTTGAATCTTGCGTCTTTTGTAAGATCAGCCTGTTAAAAGCCGATGAGGTTACCAGCTTGGCTCCCAGCAATACCGCTGCGCTTATAGATAGAATTAAGGAGGTCAAGACTATAATAAAGGCTCTGATCAAGGTATCGCTGTGGGTGAATGTAAAGTCAAATCCAATATTGTCAACCATACTAAGTGCCAATCCGGTAATTGTTAATATAATTCCCAAAATTCCCGCAACTCCAAAACCGGGAATAACAAATACCTCCAGGCCTATCAATATGAGTCCAGAAATAAAAAGAAGAATTTCCCAGTTGTTTGCCAAACCCTCAAGATAAAGTGGAGCAAAATACAAGATAGCAGCGATGATTGCAGCAGCAAGAGGAAAGCCAATCCCCGGTGTTTGTAATTCAAAGTAAATACCGCCAATAATGATCATGATAAGTATTCCGCTCAATACAGGGTTTACCAGGGTGTTGATGATCTTTTCTAGTTGTGTGGGCTTGTATTCAATAATTTTATAGTCTGTGATACCTGCCAGCTGCAACACTTCTTCAATTGATTCTGCCTGACCTTCACAGTAATTATTAGCAATCGCCTCTTTGGTTGTGAATGTGAGCACCTTGCCAGAGTCAGAGACTCCAGCGATTTTAATTCTCTCATCTACCATGGCCTCCGCGATATCAGGATTTCTATTGGTTGCCTCAGCGGTCGATCTCATGGTAGATCGCATGTAAGATTGATATTTGTCGGGCATAGCGGCTCCTTCCTGATTTACCACAGTTGTGGCGCCAATATTTGCACCGGGTCTCATATAAATGCTATCGCAAGCAATGGAGATTAGCGCACCAGCAGAAGCGGCATTATTATCAATAAATACGAAAATTGGAGTTTTAGTATTTAGAATTCTTGTGCGTATTGAATCTGCATGTATGACGGTACCGCCATATGTATTCATATGAATAAGAATATAATCAGCATTTACTTCGTCTGCTTCTGCGAAAGCCTGCATCGTCTGTCGCCATATTCCCGGGCCAATGTCGTCCTTGATATTTAGCTTGTAAACAATTGCCACAGATTTGGAGTCTGTAGAATCCTGGGAATTGCTGCCGCTAAAGGCAGCCAATACGCCTATCAGGCAAAAAATACATCTAATAATCCTGTTCATTATTAATTAGTTAGTTATCTATCTGGTATTAAAGGTAATAAAAAATCCCCCTGTGAAGATTATACAGGAGGATTTAAGTCTCTTTACTACCGAGTGATTATCTTATTTATTCAGGAATTTCTTCCACATCAGCCGAAATTGTGATTCTTGTATCTGCCGGATCCGTATTCGCAGTAATAGTTACGGTTTTTCTCTGTGTGCCTTTCTGTTTACCCGGTTTGTAGTCCACGTCTATTTCACCGGTTTCACCAGGAGGAATAGGTTCTTTAGGCCAAACAGGTACGGTACAACCACACGATCCTTTAGCATTTGCTATAATCAGCGGCTTGTCCCCTGTATTGGTGAAGGTAAAAGTGTGCTTGTTATCAGTAGAATTCTGTTTTATGCTTCCAAAATCAAACGCATCTTTATTAAATTTGATAGAGGTCAATGGGCCCTTAGGTTTATCTACTGATGTGAGTTGGCTTGCCAATGGATTGTCTGATAATGGCGTTACCGTTTGTGCTGCCACGTTATTATTAGGAGTTCCTATCGCTTCCAGCCCTGGTGTTGTTGCATCATAATCATCAGTAACTTCATCTCCTCCATCGGAAGACATAACTTGAATTATTAAGGCGCCTGCAATCACAGCAAGTAATGCAATCTTAATTTGTTCTTTCATATCATTCATAACCAATCTGTATTTGTTTAAAAGTGTATTAAAAAAGAATGCAAATTTATTAATACAAAGACTTATTCACAAATTAATTAAATGACCTGACTTCAGCATTCCAGAACTCAGATTAGCTTAATATATTTGATGAAGGTGACATTCAAAACCAATTGAATCAAACCCCTGGGCTCAGGAGTCATCAGGTAATTCTATTTTGCGTTATTCCTTATTGATGATTTCAAACGCTTTTTCAAGTGTAATGCGTTTGTTATGCAGAAAGACTACAACGAAAGCATCCTTGTATCCTCGTCTTCTCAATTGGTTAAGCAGCACTGAGTTGGCATAGCCAAAATCATTTGATCCGCCCGAGGTGTATTTATACAGGCCATCATCCTCATATTCTTCAATGTTCTCCAATCCTTTAAAATTAGCCGGTGCCAGATAGATAGGCTCCCTGGAGGCGTAAACCTGAATCTTGAATAGAAGTGCGTCCTTTTCATTCTGTGCTACATCGTCTTCATGTGTAATTGTAGTTCCGCTACTGTTGTCAATACGATTTCCATATTCATCCAGGTTAATACCAATTGATTCCATAGTAACCCTTTCTCCATTTCTATAAGCGACAACAAATGCATCGTCAAAGCCAGTAGCAACCATATCTTTTCGCAACACGTGGGCTTGTTCGAAATTTGCATTGTCAACTGTTAGGTACTTGAATAACCCATCTTTTCCTGGAAGCATAACCACGTCTACTATGCCGAAGAACTTGGTGTCAATTTGTTTGCTGAAAGCACCTAGCTGAACCCTGTAAATTACCTGATCTTCTATTCGAGGTTGTGCGATTTTTAGCTTTTCGGCAAGTAGGGCGCTATCTATTTTTACATTTGGATTAAATCTAGGCTCCCATAGCACCACCTTCGTGTCTTCAAGGCCTTGCGCATCTATTCCAATTTTCTCTACTGCCGCGTCTTCAGGATTATCAAATAAACCTTTGATATAGAAGGTAGTATCGTTTATTACATGACTTTGGACACCAGGTATACTCAGGATCTTGTCTGTAAAATCATCGCTGGGGAATTCACCTTCAGGGAAAGCGCCAAGTAATACTGTCCAAACACTATCACCTGGAATTCTGAAAGTTGTATCCTGTATTTGAACTCCATTTGTATCAACTGGCGCACCCGGAGGAGTGTCCAGCTCTAAATCTTTATAGTTTGCCACACCATCTTCATCGCCATCCAACGGGCAACCTACCGAGTCGACTTCAGCAATTTCGGGCGTGTCGGGGCAAAGGTCTTCATTGTCATTCACACCGTCATTATCTTGATCTCCAACTTCAGCAATTGTCGTGTCTTCAGGTTCTTCAGGTGGATCTGGTGGAAACAGATCAAAGTGAAGAGAAACAGAGGTGTAAAGAAAGCGTTCCAATCCAGCATTTCCCTCACGAACACCAGCTCCGGATTTGCTGACATTATCAATGAGGTCGGTAAATGTAAAGTGCATGGCGGTGCTCAAGTTCAGCTTAAGCCTTGGTACGATTTTGAATTCTATGCCAACCCCGGCGGGTACGCCAAATGAGAATTGCGAATATTTTCCGAGGCCATCCAAATTTGATTCGCGCAAATCGGATTCATACACATAATCACGTTCTGTTTCGGCTGCATTTAGATTACTTCCAGTTTCGGCTTCTACGCGTATTGTTCCATCAGACCAATAGTAATAGGGCTTACCATTGGCATCAATCGAATCTGTTTTAGAGCTAAATTCAAAGGCTTCAATTCCCAGGAAGAGGTATGGATGTATTTTACTTTCTTCTTTGATCCAATTTCCAAAATTATAGGAGATGTTGATTCCACCAACGGATATCTTGGATTCAAAGTTCAAGTTTCTCGTCTCCGATTTTTCATCGGTCGTTATTTTACCCTTAATAAAATAGAGTCCCAGGGTTAAACACCTGTTGATTCTCGTAGATATAGTGAAATCATAGCCAAGATTATCTACTATTCTGCTCGAATACTTGTACGCTTTCATATCTCCGAAATAGGTGAACAGACCTCCACCTATACCCAATGTTGGCTTAAATAATGGAATAGGAGCTACGGGTTTTTCCTCAGTTTCGACTTCCTCGGCTGGGGTTTCTTCAGTAGCTGTAGCTACAGACACAAGGGGCTCTTCAATAGGTTCTTCTGCCGGAGTTTCTTCCACAGAGCCGGGTGTTTCGGTATCTAATTCTTCCGGGACAGCTGTTGGCTTCACATTAGCTGAATCCAAGGCCGGATTCAATTCTATTGTTGAATCTGATGTTCCGGACGCATCACTATCCTGAGCAAATGTCGACAAGGAAAATGTGGCTGTCAGCAATACGGCCATGAAGCTTAACCAAGCCTTCTTGTAAACTTTTATGTCTTCAAATGTGTTCATTATCCCCTACTCAATAACATACGATCTTGCTAAAAGTATGAAAAATCCAAAAAAGCTGCGTTTTCAGATGTATATTTTATCAAACACTAAAGGTTAAGAAGTTTTATACGACGGATTTATGGATTTTGTTTACTTAAATGTTTGGTTGACTGTTATTCTGAGCTTCCCCTGATAGGCAGTGATAAATGCTCCCTGAACAGAAAATGTGGCTAATACCGTGTTTAAGTATAGTTTGGCATCTGAATAAGTATCGAATGATCCGACGGTGTATTTATTCATTTTATTATGAATTTCCTCGCTTATCGGATCTGAAATGCCATACTTTCTGGCAAGAACATCTATACCAATTTCTCCATATGCTGCGGCAATTTGAATTTTATATGTATAGCTTCTTGTTTCCTTTGTTACAGGAGCTGAGGAAGGTTTCGGCCTTTCTTTCTCTACGTCTTCATCAGCTAAGACTGCAACCACCTGTGCCTCTTCTTCAGTCGGGTCTACTTTTTCCTCTACTATAACAGGGGGCTCTCCCTGAACAAATTCCGCCGCAACTACTTCTGGAGGCCTCACATCGATCTCTATGGAGCCTATTTCTATAAGCACTCTATCTTCATTTTTAACAAAGGCAAAGACCCCGCCTATCTTCATTAACCCTACCATCATGGCGTCAATAGTAATTTTATAAGAGACAGAGAATTCATTCGCTTCAGGTAGCTTATCCCAAATAAATTTTACGGTTTGCTCCTCAAATGAAAATTGAGCTTCGGCTGATAGCACCGCTTCCGCTGAGAATCCCCTGGGCAAGGGCTGCTGAATTTTGGCAAAACTTTCAGTACCCTCCTTTTTTACGGTTAGCTCAATAACAAAATCTTTCCCAGACACTACTGTTTTAGGAGCGCTTTGCGTTACTGACACAGGCCCCCCGATTGATTTTGCCTCCTGACAGCAGAGTGTAAAGAAAATCAAAATGCAAATGTAATTCGACAGTCGCGCCATATTGCGTTGTCTAGAAGTTAGGGCGTAACGTGTATTTAGAATAGAATTTTTCGATCTCCTTTACCGCCGCATCAGCTGTGTCAACTAATATGAAAAACTTCAGATCAGCTGGGTTGATGTTTTTTTCAATGAGTAAGGTTTGTTTGATCCAATCAATTAATCCCCCCCAATAATCTTCTCCAACCAATACGATTGGAAATTTCGCAACTTTTTTGGTTTGGATCAGGGTAATAGCTTCAAATAGCTCATCCATGGTTCCAAATCCACCAGGCAACACGATAAACCCCTGGGCGTATTTCATGAACATTACCTTTCTAACGAAAAAGTAGTTGAAGTTTATAAGTTTGTCCGTATCGATGTACGGGTTGGATTCTTGCTCATGAGGAAGTTCTATATTAAGCCCTACTGACTTTCCATTGCCTTTTTTAGCACCTTTGTTTGCGGCCTCCATAACTCCTGGGCCTCCACCGGTAATTACGCCGTATCCCTTTCTTGTCAATTTGAAACCAATCTCTTCACCCAATTTGTAATACTTTGTGCCAGGCTTAGTCCTGGCCGATCCAAAAACAGAAACACAGGGGCCTATCTTAGCAAGCGTTTCAAAACCATCAACAAATTCTCCCAATATTTTGAAGAGCTGCCATGAGTCGGCAGTTTTGATTGTATTCCAATCCTTGATTTTAAATGCACGCTGAATCTTTTTGTCAATCTTTTTCATAATTATATTTTGATGATTAATTCAATTCTTGTTTAAGGAATTCGCCGGTGTATCCTTTCAAATCTTTAGCAACTACTTCAGGAGTACCTTCAACAACTAACAAGCCGCCTCGTGCACCACCTTCTGGGCCTAAGTCTATAATATGATCTGCTGACTTTATAATATCCATATTGTGTTCAATGATAACTACGGTATTACCTTTATCAACCAATTTGTTTAGTACGTTTAACAATACCCTAACGTCTTCAAAATGCAATCCGGTTGTAGGCTCATCCAGAATATAAAATGTATTTCCAGTTGATCTTTTCGATAGCTCTGCAGCCAGTTTAACTCTTTGTGCCTCTCCGCCCGACAATGTAGTAGAAGGTTGTCCCAGTCCGATATAGCCAAGCCCAACATCCTTAAGTGTTTTTATTTTTTGCGTTATTGAAGGAATGCTTTCAAAGAACTCAACTGCTTGATCTATGGTCATGTTTAATACCTCGCTGATAGACTTGCCCTTAAATCGAATCTGCAATGTTTCTCGATTGTATCTCTTTCCATTGCAAGTTTCACAATTAACGTAAACATCTGGCAAAAAGTTCATTTCGATTGTTCTCATACCTGCGCCGCCACATGTTTCACAACGCCCTCCTTTAACAGGAGAAAGACAAATTCCCTATCTTGGCCTCAGGTAGATTTGCAAATAAATTGCGAATATCCGTGAATGCTCCTGTGTATGTTGCCGGATTAGATCTGGGCGTTCGTCCAATTGGTGATTGATCAATCTCTATCACTTTATCTAGATGCTCTATCCCTTTAATTTCACCATATACCAGAGGTTTGGAAATAGACCTGTAAAAATACTGGTTGAGAATCGGGTATATCGTTTCATTCAGCAGTGTGGATTTTCCGCTTCCCGAAACTCCAGTTAAACATATCATTTTCCCCAATGGAAATTGCACATCCAGATTTTTAAGATTATTTCCGTGTGCGCCAATTATTGAAAGGAATTTTCCGTTTCCCTTTCGTCTGTTTTTGGGGATGGGAATTTGCTTTTCTCCTGTTAAATAGTCAGCTGTCAGGGTCCCAGTAATTTCCAAAGGCCTTCCTTGAGCTACTGCAAAACCCCCTTGAAGTCCTGCTCCGGGACCAATATCTATAACATGGTCTGCCGCCAGTATCATTTGTTGGTCATGTTCCACAACAATTACCGAATTGCCTGAGTCCCGAAGGTTTTTTAACGAATCGACCAACTTGGCGTTGTCACGTTGGTGAAGCCCAATGCTCGGTTCATCTAAAATATAAAGTACGCCTACAAGTTGAGAGCCAATTTGCGTAGCAAGCCGGATTCTTTGCGATTCTCCTCCTGAAAGATCCCGTGCATTTCTATTTAGTGAGAGATAGCCCAGGCCAATGTCCAGCAAAAAGACAAAGCGCGTTTTTAGCTCTTTCAAAATTTCTGAAGCGATCTGTTTTTGCCGTTGGGATAATTTATTGTCGATATTCTGCATCCAATCATGCAAATTGCTTATATCCATAGAGGCCAGTTCGGCAATGTTTTTATCTCCTATCTTGAAATACAGAGACTCCTTTTTTAACCTGGCGCCAGTGCATTCCGGACATTCCTTTTTGTTCATAAATCCCGTTATCCATTTTTTTATAGACGGGGTAGGAGCTTGTTTATATTGGCTGGTTAAAAAGTTGATAATACCCTCAAAACTCAAGGTATAGTCAGTCGATAAATGTCTGGATCCACTCGATCCACCAGATGTGTTCTTAATTTTGAATATTTCATCGGATCCAGTAAGAATAACCTGAGCCGCTTCTTTAGAAATGTTCTCAAAAGGGGTGGAAAGCGTGAAGTCGTATTTCTCACCAATTGCTTCCAGTTGTTTAAAGATCCAGGTGCCCTTGTATTTTCCAATTGGGCTAATGGCCCCATTCTCAATGGATAATTTTTTATTGGGTATTATTTTGTCCTCAGATATTTCCGCAATTTTTCCAGTGCCGCTACAGGTCGGACATGCTCCATAAGGTGAGTTAAAGGAAAAGCTGTTGGGTTCAGGCTCCGGGTATGAAATGCCTGTTGTAGGGCACATTAGAAATTTACTTAAGTAGGTAGTCGAATCTTCGGTACTCGCTTCGGTTTCTGGTAAAATAATAATGGTGCCATTGCTCTGTGATAGTGCAGTACCCAAAGAATCTAACAACCGTTTTTGAGAGCTGTGCTTAATCTGAACCTGGTCTACTAATATCTCAATATCGTGAGTTTTATATCTGTCCAGTTTTAGCCCGTACTTGATTTCGGTTATTTCACCATCTATCCTCGCCTTTAGAAATCCTTTTCTCAATATTTGCTGAAGTAGCTCTTTGTAATTTCCCTTTCTTCCTTTGACCACCGGAGCTAGTATACATACTTTTTGTCCACTAAATCTTTCGGCTATGAGTTCAACCATTTGTTTGTTGCTATACCTTACCATTTTCTCACCCGTATTGTAGGAATAGGCATCTGAAGCTCTGGCGTATAACAATCTTAGGAAGTCATAGATTTCAGTTATCGTTCCAACTGTTGACCGGGGATTCTTGCTGGTAGTTTTTTGCTCAATGGAAATTACAGGGCATAAACCTGTAATCTTATCTACATCGGGTCTTTCTGAACCCCCGAGAAATTGCCTCACGTAAGCCGAAAAGCTCTCGATATATCTGCGTTGGCCTTCTGCATAGATAGTGTCAAATGCCAGGGAAGATTTGCCACTTCCACTCAAGCCCGTAATTACAACGAGCTGGTTTCGCGGTATGTCAATATCCAAATCTTTCAGGTTGTTTTCTCTGGCACCTTGGATACTTATTACCGGGTGTTCCATTTCCAATAAGCCATTAGATCTTTGTTTTTTATCTTTTTCTAAAACTGTTTTCTGGCTTTGTTTCAACGTTTGCTGATTGGATGAAGAAAGTTGTTGAGAATAATTTATCGGATACTGTCTTTAATGCTGTCTGTTGAAAGACCGTCTAGCTGCGATTCAGTTAATGAGTCTCCTAAATGCAATGAGTCGAGGCCAATATTGAGGAAGACTCGATAACCACTATCGGGAATTTCTATTGTATATGATTTCCGATTTGTGTTTGTGAGTTTATTTTTTCTCAACCATGGATTAAACGTTTTAAGAATCTTATAATTGATGTTTTGAGAAAAAGCAAAATCTACCAGATTGGCAATCGATGTGTCAACTGTTAGGGTATGTGAGGGAACAATTTCATATTTATCTTTTTCTCTCAGGTGAAATCCATATTCATTGGGATGTGTGAACAGGCGTTTGATGGCCAAAATGCGAAAAACGTATCTCGATGTTTCTGTATTTAAATACAGATCGTAGTAATTATTCGATTTCTGTTTTTTAATCTGCCTCTTAATTCCGTCAATGCCCATATTGTAAGCTGCGGCACTGAGTGTCCAACTTCCAAATTCACCATAGGCTCTTTTTAAATACTTACATGCTGCTTCTGCAGCTTTGACCATGTGGTACCTTTCATCTACTTCTGGTCTTATTTCCAATCCATAGATCTTTGCAGTAGCCTTCATCAACTGCCAGTATCCTACCGCGCCTGCAGGTGAAACGGCATTGGTTAAATTGCTTTCTGCTACTGTTAAGTACTTAAAATCATCAGGAATATTATATCTCTTTAAGATGGGTTCGATGATAGGGAACCATCTGTTAGAGCGCTTCATTAACACAATTGTGTTGGACTGAAAATACGTATTCACAAGTAGTTCTTTATCGAGTCTTCGTTTTACTTCAAGGTCTTCAAGAGGAACGGGCTCGCCACAGAAGTCTAGCTCCTTAGGAATCTCGACAGAATAAATTGAGTAATGCTGCCGAAACTTGCCGTAATACGTTTTGTCATCTGTTGTTTGCTCAGATGAAAAACTGAATAATTTGATTATCAAAAGAAGAACGATTGTACCTGAAGCGACAAAAAGCAACTTTTTAGAAATCCTTGTCCAGTAATCCATAATAAATTTGAGAAGATCAGCTTACAGAGTCGGAAATCAGCTAAGCTTCTCTTGGGAAGATTCACTATTGGGGACTCTTGTTGTATAAAATAGCGCCCCGAAGATCGTTAGAAAATAAATAATGAACAATCCAAAATGAAAAAAGGTCCATGTATCTATTAAGGCATTGATAATATACACAAACAGAGGTGAGAACGATGAAATAAGCATGAAGAGCAAGGCGATCTTCTTGTGGGATAAACCCATATAAAACAGGTGGTGCGTTGTATGGTCTTTGCCTCCTATAAAAGGTGATGTTCCCTTGCCAATTCTATTTATTATCACTGTCGTTGTATCTGTAATGGGAATAACAAAAACAATAAGCGCCAGTGTTGCATTCTTGGCTGTTGTTAACAGTGAAATGGTTTGAAGTCCTTCTCCTGTCGATGTCAATACCGATTCCTGCGGATAGTAATTCCAGAAGTATACAATACCAATTATTCCAAGAAAAACTCCAAGAAATTGGCTACCAGTATCCCCCATGTACATTTTAGAAGGATGCCAGTTGAAATATAAAAAGCCAAGTAGAGCAGATAAAACTCCAATCAATAGGAGAAAATATATTGAAGTAATATCTTGCTGCAGGTAAATAACAATCATCGCTGCCAGAATAATAAAAATTGAGACAATAGTTGATATTGCGTCCATGTTGTCGATCAAGTTCATTGCATTCATAATACCCGCAATCCAGACTATTGTTACCAGGTAGTTAAGGGGCATGGACGATGATACTGTTATATAAGTTCCCGTGTAGATCAAGATTATTCCACAACATATCTGAATAGATATTTTAAGAAGTGGCACAGTATTATAAGCATCATCAGCCAATCCCATTAAGAATGCCAAAGTAACTGCCATAATCAGACCAAGTAGCTTGGTGTTGAGCAAAACTTGATTGTGATCGAACACGATCGAATATGCAATTATGGATAAAAGAAAGAGAATGTAGAACGAGATTCCACCAAGGGCTGGTTTTGACCCTGATTCCCACCTCACCATATCACCAACCTGGTTTCTTATCCCTAAAGTTTTAGAAAACTTTAAGAAGATACTGTTTATTAAGAATGAGAATAAGGCGGTAATAAAAAAAAATACCGCGTAAATAAATCCAACATTCTGTAATTCAATCATCGACAATCGGTATCTGGATTCAAAGTGGTAAAGGTATAGAAATTAAAATGAACTTTTAAATGAATGAAAGAGCTGGCCTTCCTGATCCTTGTTAGAAAGAATCGGATTATCAATGCCCCATTCAATATTTAGAACGGGGTCATTCCATAAAATGGTTCTTTCTGACTGCTTTTGATAATACGTGGAACACTTATAAGCAAATATTGTGTCGTCTTCAAGCGTTAAAAATCCGTGGGCAAAGCCTTTAGGCAAGAAAAACATCTTCCTGTTTTTTGCAGATAGTTCTATGGTAAAGTTTTTGCCATAAGTTGATGAATTGCGTCTAATATCTACGGCCACATCCAATATGCTACCCTGTATTACCCTAATTAGTTTTGCCTGGGTATGTGGTGGATCCTGAAAATGTAATCCTCTTAACACATTTATCTGTGACAGCGATTCATTATCCTGAACAAAGTCAATTTCTAAATTAATATCGGCGAAACTTCGTCTATTATAGGATTCAAAAAAATACCCTCTGTCATCTTCATACACATCTGGGTGTATTATCAATAAATCATTAATCTTAGTGGTTTCTACGTGCATTCCTTTGCGCTGTCAATGGCATTTGTAATATTAAATTGTAAATATATGTGCCTAATAAAAAGATTAGCTATTGAGAAGACGTTGCAGCAGCGTCTTCTTAACAAACTCAGACTCTTCCTGATAGTACCCATATCCGTATGAATATCCATAGCCCAGGTTCTGATTCTGACCAAGTCCTTTACCAAATTCTACTCCGTTCAATATTACGGCCATGTTTTGAATCTTGCTCTCCTCTCTAAGTCTGTCAATACTATTTAAATAATGTTTCTTAGAGTAGTTTGCCTTAACAACATATATAGGGTAATCCGCTTTTTGTATGCTACTAATACCATCTGTAACAATTCCCACGGGTGGGTTGTCAATCACTATCATATCGTAACTGCTCTTCAAATATACCAGCAACTCGTCCATTTTTTCACTTATAATTAGCTCTGATGGATTGATCGGGATAGGCCCGGCCGTTATGTAATCCAGGTTATCAACATTACTCTTACTTATTGTGTCTTCGACCTTATCCACACCAGACAAGATGGTACTTATGCCGTTTTTATTGTCAGAATTAAAACCTAAATGAATCTTAGGTTTTCTGAGGTCCAGGTCTATAATAATTACTTTTTTATTGGCCAATGCTATGATTCCAGCAAGATTCATGGAGACAAATGTTTTGCCTTCTCCCGAAATGGTTGAGGTAATTGCAATAATCTTAGAGCCAGGTTCATTTGAAATAAATTGCAGGTTGGTTCGAATGGCCCGGAATGACTCTGCAATAAGCGATTTTGAATTTTGATTAACCAACAATTGCGAGACAGGAATATCATTTTTATATGAGGGAACAATACCCAAAATTCGCGCTGAAGTATGGATTTTAATCTCTTGAACAGATGTCACAACATCGTGCAATAAATAGGTTACCAGCAATAGGCCAACACTGAGTATTAACCCAACGATCAAGGACAGTGCATAAATCATCCGCCTATCCGGTGAAACAGGAATTGTTGGAGGCAAAGACCTTTCCAAAATTTCATTTTTTGAAACAAAACCAGCTCTTGAAATTGAGTACTCAGCTTTTTTCTCGAGCAGGCTGGTGTAGAATTTTTCATTGATCGTGAACAAACGAAGAATCCTTGCGTATTCTAGCTCCTGGGTGGGAAGATTAAAAAATTTGCTCTCGATCTCTTTTACTTTTTGGTGAAGACTCTCCTGTTTATTGACCAGTTTATTACTCAATGCTTCTAGCATGGCTACTAAGAGTCTTTTCTGTACATCTATTTGATAATCCAATGATTTCGCCTCCTCGCTATTTGCTGTGATGGTATACAACGCTTGTTCTTTTGTTGCCAAGAGGTTGTGTAAATTGGAAATGAGGTCACCAATTTCATCTTTGTAAGGCGTTCCGGTCAGGACCGGAAGTAGGTTATAGGCATCTAACTCTTTCTCACCGGCAATTGTAGCAGTAATATCCTTGAGAAGATCGCTTTCTAACTCCAGGTCGATGAGCTGAGATTCAAAATGATCCAGCCTCTCTACATAGACTGTGAGCAGGTCATCTTGTTTTGACAGCTTGTTTTGTTTTTTAAAGCTCTGCATTTTATTCTCCGAAGTTCTCAGCTTATCATAAACTATCCCCAATTGATCGTCTATAAATGTAAGTACTTTGTTGGCACTCTTCGCCTTTTTGAGAATATCATAATTGATGAATTCTTCGGCAATCGCATTTACAATGTCTGAAGCTTTTTTCGAATTTTTATCTCTTAGTGTAACCTCAATAGTTTTCGCTGCCTGATTGAGCAGCCTTATATCCAGCGATTGTTGATAATGATTTATAACATAGTGAACGTTGTTAAAGGTAAAAAAGTAAGGGTTTTCCTGGAATTGATTTTGCTGATAGGAAATTCGGGTAAAGTCATGCACTGTAATTAATATCTCTGCGTGTTCTAGCTTCTGCCATACCCCTATTTCCACAGGCTTTTGGTAAGTCGTTTTACCGAG
>DTRI01000047.1 GCA_012966015.1 Flavobacteriales bacterium
ATATAAGCACCATGGTCGGAGGGTTGTACGAAGAAGGTGACGAAAGAAGAGATAAAGGTTTTTCAATATTTTATATCGGTATCAATATTGGGGCTGCCGCGGCTAGTATCATAGTTGGACTTGTTGCCGCAAATTGGGGATGGCATTATGGTTTTGGTTTGGCCGGAATTGGAATGGCTTGTGGTCAGTTAATTTTTATGTCTGGTCAAAAGCATCTCAAAGGTATAGGAGATAAACCTTCAAGTATTTCAGATCCTGACGATGTTTCCATTGGCCAATTATTTAATAATTTGTTGAAAGCTCCATTACAGCTAGTGATTACCACAGTCTTGATGGCGGGTTCAGGATATATATTGGTTTTCGAAAGTTGGGGATATGGACTGTTGTTCATGTTTTTGTCTCTTGTAGCTGGGATGATGCTCATGATCTATCAGGATATAGATAAAATTGAAAAGGATAGATATGTGGTGCTGCTTCTCTCTTTCATTCTGGTCATTGTCTTTTGGGGTGCCTTCGAGCAAGCCGGCGGACTGATGAATATATATACAGAACAAAAAACGGATAGAATGGTTTGGGGTATGGAATTTCCAGCGGCGATTATGCAGGCCTTCAATCCTCTTTATATTATTTTATTGGGTGTTCCAATTGCGGGTTTCTGGTATAGGTGGAAAATGATGGGAAGGGAAGCATCTTCTCTGTTTAAGATGCTTATCGGCCTTATGATTATGGGTAGTGGATTTTTGTTTATGACGGCTGCCTCACTTGAATATGAGCGTGTTGGAGAATCTGCTTTGATCTGGTTGGCACTTGCTTACTTACTTCATACAATCGGTGAGCTTTGTGCCTCTCCTGTTGCCCTGTCCTTTATTACCAAAATTGCTCCTGTAAAGTACGCCTCACTAATGATGGGGGTATATTTTGCATCAACAGGTCTTGGTAATAAAGTTGCGGGAATATTGGGCGAGTCAGCTGAGGAATTTGGCGAGCTTACAATTTTCACAGGTATTGCAATTTTCTGTATGGTATTCGGTCTTTTAGTTTGGTTAATGTTGAAACCTCTGAAGCGACTAACACACGGTGCAGAAGATTTAAAAGTATAACGACTTAGCCTTATGCCAGAAGAAAAAACATTTATGGGTCACCCCATTGGGTTGTTTTATCTATTTTTTGTAGAGCTGTGGGAGCGCTTTAGCTACTACGGAATGCGTGCGCTACTCGTTCTTTACATTGTAGATGAGTTCTTCCTTGATATGGCCATTGAGGACAGAAAGATGCTGGCATTTGGAATATTTGGTGCCTACGGATCACTGGTATATGCTACTCCCATAATTGGGGGTATGATTGCTGACAAGTTTATCGGCTTTAGAAAATCAATTTTTCTGGGTGGTGTCATTATGGCATTGGGGCACTTTACAATGGCATTCCAGCATGAGATCACCTTTTACATTGCTCTGGGCTTGCTAATAGTTGGAAACGGGTTTTTTAAGCCCAATATTGCCGCATTGGTAGGTACGCTTTACACGGAGAATGATTCTCGCCGGGATGGCGGCTTTACAATTTTCTACATGGGTGTAAATGTCGGGGCGATGCTGTCTCCATTGATGTGTGGTTATCTGGGACATACCTATGGTTGGCATTACGGATTCGCCTTAGCCGGATTTGGTATGGCATTGGGCTTGGTAATTTTTCAGCTGGGTTTGAACAAAGGCGTACTAGGTGAAAGGGGATTTCAACCCAAGAAATATATAGGGAAGAAGGTAGGTGGGTTATTGGAGGTGGACAAATTCACCTATGTGGCTGGATTCGCTGTGGTGCCAATTTTTGCCATGCTGGTATATTCAAATGACTTGAAAGTATTTGGTAAGCCCTTGATGGCGTCTATACTAATTGCAGCCTTGGTGATTGTTCTCGGAATCATTATTTACCGCTGTAGCCAGGTTTCCAGGGTAGAAGCACAGCGATTACTCGTAGTCGCAATTCTTGCATTTTTCATGATGGTTTTCTGGTCATTTTTTGAACAGGCAGGTAGCTCGCTCACGCTATTTGCCAATGAAAATGTAAATCTGATTGGGATTAGCGCAGCTCAAACCAATGCCATCAATCCCTTTTATATCATGATTCTTGCACTTCCCTTTTCTATGCTTTGGTTGTATCTGACCAAATTTAAAATGAATCCGAATACACCGATTAAATCAGCATTGGGTTTAGGGCAATTAGCGCTGGGTTTCTTCATTTTTGCCTATAGCGCCAATTTTATGGATGCAGAAGGCAATGTGCCTTTCCTCTTCCTGCTAGCTGGTTATTTACTCTTGACTACAGGTGAGCTGTTCATTGCACCTATAGGATTGTCTAAAGCAACAGAGCTATCACCAGCTAAATATGTATCTTTCATGGTAGCCGTGTTTTACATGTCGTCTTCATTTGCACATTATGTTGCAGGTGCAATAGCCAAGCTCACGGCAAAATCTGGTGCCGACCACGAGGGTATGGAACCAGGTATTATGAATGATATTGTAAGTGCTGTTACAGGCTTTGCTAACGGTACAACGGATTCTGCAGTGGAAGGCGTACAACGGTTGGCAGTATATACCTCCGTGTTTGCACAGATAGGCGTAGTGGCTTTTTGCATCGCATTGGGAGCATTTATGTTATCTCCGGCCATCAAGAAAATGATGCACGGCATCCACTAGTGCTACTTTGAGCTAGCTCATTTCAGATTTCGAGATTGGTTCGTTTTTTGTAACTTTGATGAGGAAATCGAACAATATGTTAATCAAAAAATTATTGGCGCTTTTTTTTATTTGCTACCTGATGACGACGGACTCGTTTTCGCAGGAAGCAGTGGTTGCCGAACAAATAAAGTGGATGACCTGGAACGAGGCCATCAAGACGCAGAAATTAGAGAGGGACAACTTCAACAAAGACAAGAAAGCAAATCCAGCCCCTAAAAAGATTTTTTTAGATATCTATACAGGATGGTGTGGTTGGTGTAAGAAGATGGATAGAACAACTTTCAAAGCAAAGGAGGTGGTTAGGTATATGAATAAATATTTTTATGCTGTTAAGCTGGATGCAGAGATGACCGAGACTATTTCCTATAACGGACATGATTTTATCAACCCGAGGCCAGAGGTGGTGAGAGGGAGAAAGGGAACCCACCAATTGGCAGCTTCCTTATTGGACAATAAGCTGTCGTATCCCTCGTATGTAATTATGGATGAGAATACCAACAGATTGGTTATTTACAAAGGATATAAGCAAACAGATGCCTTTGTAGGCATTCTTTCCTTCTTTGGTACAAATCAGTACTTATCCTATAAGCAATCGCTTTCAAAGCAGGCAAAGGGCCCGCAACAACAGGTAATAGCTCCTAAAACAGATAAGTAGAAATTATTATGAAAACCATTCTGGCATTGCTTTGTGTGGTTGTGATTGGCGCAAATACGCGTCATGTAGATGGTCAGAGCATCACCTGGATGAGCCTCGAAGAAGCACAGGAATTGAGCAAAACGACGCCAAAGAAGATACTCGTGGATGTATATACACATTGGTGTGGACCCTGTAAAATGATGATGAAATACACGTTCACTCATCCGTGGATCGTCAAGTACATCAACGAGAATTATTACGCTGTAAAACTTAATGCTGAGGGAGCGGATCCGATAACGTTCAAGGGAAAGACATTTTCCAATCCCGGTTATAAGAAGGATAAGCCAGGAAGAAATAGTACACATCAGCTAACGCAGGCCATTGCCAATGTGAACGGTAGAATAGCCTATCCTACCATTGTATTCATAGATAAGAACCTAAATGTGATCACTCCGGTGCAGGGCTATCAGAAACCAGCTCAGTTTGAGCCAATGCTCAAGTTCATTGCAGAGGATAAGTATGTTGGTCAGAAATGGCAGGAGTATATGACATCCTTCAAGAGTGAATTACAATAGCTTAGCTTGAAAATTCGTGATTAAACCCGTACAATTGTTTGATTATTTGCGAATGTGCAAGCTTTTGGCGACTGCCCGAAGTGTTGGGATGCACAAGATTATTTAAAAGCAAGAAATTTATCGGATCAGACATTCGTACATTCGCACATATTCGTAATTCGCAGATACATGGCCACACCAATTTTTACAAATGATGCAATCGTTCTGGGCATCCTGCTTGTAGTTTTAGCCTTTATTTTCAAAACGTCGAGTAGCGATAATCCCAGGTGGATTAAATTCTACACCTACGTTCCAGCCCTTTTGCTCTGTTATTTTATCCCGGCATTTTTAAATTACCCCTTAGGTCTTATATCGCCCAAGGAATCAAACCTGTACTACATAGCATCTAGGTATCTACTTCCGGCTAGCTTGGTTTTGTTAACCTTAAGTGTTGATTTTAAGGGTATTATGAACCTGGGATCAAAAGCCCTTATCATGTTCTTTACAGGTACGGCAAGCGTAATTATAGGTGGCCCTATCGCCCTGGTCACTGTCGTTTCAATTGCACCTGATGCATTCGGCGTAGAAGGTGTACAGGAAATATGGAGAGGCCTCTCAACTGTTGCCGGAAGCTGGATCGGCGGTGGTGCTAACCAGACTGCTATGAAAGAGGTTTTCGAGGTGGATGACGGAGTGTTTTCAGCCATGATAATTGTAGATGTTTTTGTGGCGAATCTCTGGATGGCCTTTTTGCTATACGGTGCAGGTGTATCCGATAAGATTGATAAGTTTTTCAAGGCTGATTCCTCTGCGATTGAGGAACTTAAAGAACGCATTACAAACTATCAGAAGAGCATTATGAAAATTCCTAATCTTGCCGAACTAACAACATTGATGGCAGTGAGTTTTGGAGTTGTAGCTGTTGGGCATTGGGCAGGCGATACAATTGCACCGTGGATTGAAGAAAATGCCCCTGCAATGAAAAAATTTAGCCTGGCTTCCAAGTTCTTTTGGTTAATCGTTTTTGCCACAACTATAGGGCTCATTTTATCTTTTACGAAGGCGCGTAAGCTTGAAGGATTCGGCGCCTCGAGAATAGGCAGTTTATTTCTCTATGTGCTGGTTGCTACGATAGGAATGAAAATGGATATTCATGAGCTAAAGGAGAATTGGGAGGTATATAAATATTTCATATT
>DTRI01000048.1 GCA_012966015.1 Flavobacteriales bacterium
CAGGCATGTAGCATTCCAACTGATGAAAGGAACGTTCTTTTTTCATCCTCTTTTCTTCTCAACGACGGAATGACCAATCCTTTTATCTTCTTCTCGGCGAGCAAGTCTTCCACACCGATTGCGTGAACAGGATGAGGGCCTAATTCAATAAAAGTATCAAAGCCATCTTCAATTTGCGCTGCAATTGCACTGGTAAAATAAACGGGTTCTCTTACATTCCTGAACCAGTATTCAGGCGTGAGTTTCTTTCCCCGCACAATTTTTCCTTCTACCGTAGAGTAAAATGGGATTTTTGTATCAGCTGTTTTAAACTTTCCTAAGGACTTTAGCAACTCGGCCCTCAGTGGTTCCATGTGGTGGCTGTGAAAAGGTACGTTGACCACCAAAAGCTTATTAAATACATCCCTTTCCGTTAATTCTTCAGAAATTTTCTCGATAACATCCGTATCTCCAGACAGGGCAACCATTGCCGGGCCGTTTACAGCACCTATCGATACCTTGTCTTCTTGCCCTTTAATTATCTTCTTAGCCTCCTCATTAGAAACACCAACTGCCAGCATGCGCCCTTTATCCGTTGCTTTAAACTGAACCCTGCTTCTGTGGAAAATCAGCAGAACCGCCTGATCTAATGTGAGTGCTCCCGACGCGTATCCAGCTGCAACTTCTCCAATACTATGTCCGACTACCGCTCCTGGCTCGACGCCCATTGCCTTCCACATTTCATACAATGCAATCTGAATTGCGAAAATCGCGGGCTGTGCAATATTGGTGTCACTAATTCGCGATGTTTTTTCGGTCTTTTTAAGCTCCTTGATCAAAGACCAATCTGCATGCCGTGAGAGCATGCCATCCAATTTCTCTATCCATTCTCTAAAGAGCGGTTCTGTCTCAAACAATTGTCTTCCCATCCCCCACCATTGCGGACCTTGTCCGGAGAATATGAACACAATCTTATCCTTTAGTTCATTTACCCTGCCTTCAGAAATCTCGGTAAGTGATTCTCCATCTAAATAGATTTTCAGGCTTTTTGCCAGTTCCCTTTTCGACTCCGCTACAACAGAAAGTCGATTGTCATGATGCGACTGCCTGGTAGCAGTGAAGCTGCAGATATCGCTGAAGCTGGCTTTATTTTTCTTGTCTTTTAAAAATTTAATGTATTTCTCCGTTAGGGACTGTAATGCCTCGGGACTCTTCGCAGAAATGGTACAAACTTGTAACCCTTCCTTGTTGTTGGCTTCTCGTTGGGTGCTCTTATGATCAGACAGCACAACGTGTGCATTAGAACCGCCGAACCCGAAAGAGTTGACTCCACCATACCTCGTATCGCCGTTTTTGCTGGGCCACTTCAAAGCCTCAGTAGGCACTTTCAGCTTCAACTCATCAAATGCAATGTTCGGATTTCCTTTTTTGAAATGAATATTGGGCGGTATAATGCCCTTCTGTAACGCTAACGCCAGCTTAGAGAGTCCTGCAATACCAGAAGCAGGCTCTAAGTGCCCAATATTTGATTTAACTGAGCCAATGTAACAATTGTCATTCCTGTTCTTTCCTATCACTTTTCCAATAGAGTTACTCTCTATAGGATCACCAACAAATGTTCCTGTACCGTGTGCTTCAACATAGCCTACATCGTGCGGGTCGACTTGGGCGTCTACATACGCTAATGACAGTAGCGCCTCCTGAGCTAGAGGATTGGGAACTGAAATGCCCTTTGTCGCTCCATCCTGATTGACCGCAGAACCGCGTATGACGGCATAAATCTTATCGCCATCAGCTTCGGCTTGCTCCAGCCTTTTCATGAAGATCAATCCTGCGCCTTCACTCCTAATGTAGCCGTTTCCCCTCTCATCAAAAGAATAACAAATTCCATCAGGAGAAAGAAATCCACCCTTACTGAAGCCCATTTGAGGTTCTGGTTTCAAAATCGAGTTAACTCCTCCGGCAAATGCCATATCTGCATCATCTTCCCATATTGAACGGCAGGCCATGTGTATCGCATTCAGGGAAGAAGAGCACGCTGTATCTAATGCAATTGAGGGTCCCTTTAGATTGTAGTAATAAGATATTCTATTGGCATTAATACACAAAGCAGAGCCTACATTTGTATGTGAGCCAATATTTACCCGCTCTTGTGGTGTGTTTTGCAGGTCGCCATAGTCATGAGCCGAAATCCCAATAAAGACAGCAGTCCTCGTTCCATTCAAATCGTTCATGCTCAATCCAGCGTCTTCAATTGTCTCATAGGAGGTCTCTAATAGCATTCGCTGTTGCGGATCCATTCTAGATGCTTCCAGCGGTGAAATACCGAAGAAGCCCGCGTCGAACTTATCGATATTTTTGATGAAGCCTCCCCGGTCTACACTGATCTTACCTGCTCTTCTCCACTCAGGTGCAAAGAGCCCTTCAAGATCCCATCGGTCTGCGGGAATAGCACCTAGTGCATCCTGTTTATCAATAATCAAATCCCAGAATTCCTCCGGAGTATTCGCGTCGCCGGGATATCTGCATCCCATCCCTATAATCGCAATTGGCTCTCTTTTTTTCTTTCTCATTATTGACTTCTAATCTTCTTCGGTAATCCGTTAGGTGGTAATTAAAGTTGGTTGTGAAAATCTATCTTTTCAAATGAATATATTTACACGGCAAAATTAATCAATTTCCAGATATGTTGATACGTATTTATATACGGCTGTACTACTTTATTTTGACGCGACGATATCGTATCATCATTAAAGGCAAAGAGATATTGGAATCTAAGGGTGCAAAACTCATGCTGCCCAACCACCAATCGCATATTGATCCGCAATTAATTGCAGTAATAGTTGCGCGCGTATGTGACTTTGTTCCTGTGGTTTCTGAGACAATAATAAAGATTCCCATCATCAGGTACTTCTTGAAAAAATGGAATGCAGTTGCCGTAAGCGACTTCAGGCGCGGAAATCGGGATCCGAACGTGATGAAGATTATTTTTGCTCATGTACTCGATGCGCTCGAAGAGGGAAAAACCGTTATCATATATCCTTCCGGACAAATTACGCATAGGCCAATTGAGAAGATTTTTAACAAGCAAAGTGCATTCATTGTTGCATCCAACATACCCGGCAACACGAAGATAGTTGGCGTGAGAATCAGTGGTTTATGGGGCAGCATGTGGTCAGTAGCCTGGATGGGCCAACGCCCCAGTTTTGAATGGACATTTATAAAAGGGATCTTTTATTTTTTCGCGAATTTCATCTTCTTCTCACCGAAACGCACGGTGACTTTCGAGTTTGTAGACATAACTGAAGAAGCGAAATTGAAAGCCAGTATTGATAGAAACTCATTTAACAAATACATGGAAGATTTTTACAATCTCAATGGCCCGGAGAAGGCAACCTATATAAAACACCTGTTTTATTTTCCTAAACTAAGGCGAGAATATCCAAAGAACCTGATGAAGGATTAACTTTTAAAAGCTCAGAGCTCCCTTTTCATTAGGCTATTACACACATTCATCAAATTGAGCTTGCTGTCTGAATCTGTGCTTATATCGTTAATATTTTGAACGCCCATTCTGTGGTAGTTCGAAATCTCTGCTTTGGCCGCATCAACTACATTCAAGAGCTCATACATGTTACTCACGCTCTCCACTTTCTCGGTGGGACTTAGGTCATTATTGGTCAGCAACCCACTGAGCTCCAAGGCCTTGTCTTCATCAGCTAATTCCAATGCCTTCAGGTACAAATACGTTTTTTTACCACTTATGATATCGCCTCCTCTTTGCTTACCAAATTTTTCGAAATTGCCGAAAACATCGAGTACATCATCTTGCAATTGAAAGGCCGTTCCTATGTTTCTTCCGAGCTCAAAAAGACATTGGATATCTGACTCATTACCCCCGCCAATAATACCCCCAATTTGTAAGCTTACAGATAACAACGCGGATGTCTTGAGCTCAATCATTTTCATGTAATCACCAAGACTTGTCTCTTTACTGGATTCAAATTCCATATCCAATTGCTGGCCTTCACATACTTTAAATGCCGCTTTATTAAAATGATCTAAGATCACTTTCAATTTGGGCGTATTGGTCTCTGATATCAATTGATAGGCTTTTACCATCATCGCATCTCCTGATAAAACTGCAACATTTGGACTCCATCTTACGTGCACCGTTTCTCTATTTCTTCTAAGTGGGGCATCATCCATTAAATCGTCATGGATGAGTGTAAAATTGTGAAATACCTCTATTGCCAGTGCGGCAGATAATGCATGCTCATAGTCTTCACCAAACAGCTCTGAAGCTAACAGCAGAAACACCGGGCGCATTCTTTTGCCTCCAAAGGACAAGGTGTATCTAATAGGGTCATAAAGTGATCTTGGATGAATACTTAAATCCAGACCTACAAGCTCCTTGTCAATCCTATCCTGGAGTATTTTTATGTCCATGCCTGAAACGACTTCCATTGCACTACTATTAATCTATAATATCCAACAGATACTGACCGTACCCACTGTTCATCAAAGGATCAGCCAATTTTCTAAGCTGCTCGGCATCAACATACCCCATTCGATAAGCGATTTCTTCTATACAGCCCACCTTTAATCCCTGTCTATCTTCTACTAATTGTACAAACTGCCCAGCCTGAAGCAAAGATGAAAATGTACCCGTGTCTAACCAAGCAATCCCCCTTCCAAGAATTCCGACATTTAATTTTCCCTGATCGAGGTAATATTTGTTGACATCCGTGATTTCATATTCACCTCGGGGGCTGGGTTTTATATTTTTTGCAACTTCTACAACTGAATTGTCATAAAAGTAAAGGCCTGGAACTGCATAACTAGATCGTGGTTTTTCCGGCTTCTCCTCAATCGTAATTGCCTTCCCGAATTCATCAAATTCTACTACTCCATATCTTTCAGGGTCCTTCACATGATAGGCAAATATCACACCGCCATCAGGATCCGAATTTTCTCGAACCACTTCTTGCAATCCTGAACCGTAAAAAATATTATCTCCTAAGATGAGTGCAACTTTATCCTCCCCAATAAAATCCTCCCCCAGCACAAAGGCCTGAGCCAGGCCATTGGGAACTTCCTGCAC
>DTRI01000049.1 GCA_012966015.1 Flavobacteriales bacterium
GGAGGTATTGCTCATAAACAAAAAATAGGTGTTTGTCCTACAGGGACAGGCAACCCCTTTTTCTTCTTCTTCTTCGAGCAAAATAAATGCTTGCTACCGGACACCCAGCATATCTGGTGCAGAAATTATCATTTACGTTTTAAAATAATTTATTAATTATGTAGCTTTAACTAGCCCTCTATACTATTTTAGAGTGTGCAATAACCACTAAATCTCATCACATGAAAAAATCATTACTGCTAATTACAGCGTTATTCGGAGCATGCCTCTCAGTAAATGCTCAATCAGCCATTACCATCAACAGCACGGATGTTGTTGGGCCTGGTTATACATTATTGGTTGCAGAGGACACTGTTAACACCTACAATGCGGGCTCAGCAGGCGCCAGTCAAACGTGGAATTTTTCAACACTCGCTGAACACAACAGCTGGACTACCAGCTTTAGCGACCCAACGGGCCTTCCTGGAGCCTCATCCTATCCAAGTGCTAATTTGGCTTTGACTTCTGATGACCCTGAGGACGACAGTTCATATATTTTTATCAGAAAATTGCCGACAATCATTGAGGTATTGGGATTATCGACAATAGAACCCAATGGTGACACGAACATCACAAATTTTCCAATTGATATATTAACATTTCCGTCGACTATAGGAACCACCTTTACATCCAGCTCCTGGGGGATAGTGCTCTATGAAGATACGGTCAACTTTGATCCTGATGGACCAGGCCCGCACCCGATAGTGGATTCTATCAAAATAATCAGAGCCACGAGCACGGTTAGTGAAATTGACGCCTGGGGAACACTAATTACCCCACTGGGTTCTTTCGACGTACTTAGGCAGGACAAAAATGAAGCAAAAACGGACTCGGTATTTATGAAAACCAATGGTACCTGGAAATTGATAAGCCCTGAGCTATCCATTGCTTTTGGCAACATGGATTCTGTTGATGTACAAACTTCCTACACCATGGATTGGTGGAGCAACGATCCAGCCGTTGGATTTCCCCTGGTAACGTTTAAATATAACAACGGAACAGGCGACAATGATGGAGGCGTTGAATGGCTAAAAGCGAATCCAACCATTGGAATATATGAGAACCTTATAAAGGCCGAGCTCAGTATTTATCCAAACCCAAGTTCAGGTGCATTCACCGTCCATTACAAAGCGGATAATTCGTCAGCTACAGTGTCAGTTTACGATAACCTGGGCAGCCTGCTTGTCTCTGAATCAATAACAGATCAGCTGGCGTTGGACCTGGCTGATGCTGCAACCGGTATTTACCTGGTTAGAATAGAAGATGGCGCACAGGTATTGAGCAAAAAGATATGGGTTAAGTAAGCCTCCTTTAACTACCTGAATGGAAAAGGCATTCTCTTCCGGAGAGTGCCTTTTTTGTTTCTTTCATTCTGCAATGCTCAGCATCGCGCAAAAACCGGTGAATTTAGTCCCGGATAAATAAAAGAATCTTCACTTCATTCAGAATTACAACTACATTATATTTGGGGCATGATAGAACGGATACAAGATTTTTACAATGCCCTGCCAGCAGAGCTGTTCGACGACCCTACCGTGTTTGCGGCTCCGCTCTACCTTTTTATTATTCTGGTTGAGGTATTGATAATTCGAAGCAAACAGCTGGATTTATATCAGGCAAAGGATTCGGCTGCCAGTATCTCTACTGCCATAGGTGTTGTTGTTGTTGGGGCAGGCTCCAAAATCCTTGCGTATCTTGGATTGTTGTGGATATATCAATATCGAATTTTTGAATTTGATATCAGTTTGTGGTGGTATTGGGTGGTTCTATTCTTTGCCGAGGACTTCACATTTTACTGGCATCACAGACTGAGTCACCATATAAGAGTATTGTGGGCTGCCCATGTGGCTCACCATTCTTCCCAAAAACTCAACTACTCTGTTGCCTTGAGGCAGAGCTGGGTTGAGGTCTATTACAAATACATTTTCTGGACCTGGCTACCCCTGGTTGGCTTTCATCCACTACACATCTTTCTGTTTATGTCCTTCAATGCCATCTTCCAGTTTTGGCCTCACACACAGCTAATTCGCAACGTCGGGATCCTGGAATGGGTTTTTAATACACCTTCCCACCATCGGGTGCACCATTCATCTAATGTGGTGTATTTGGATAGAAACCATGCAGGCATTCTTATTATTTGGGACAGGTTTTTCGGAACCTTCCAGAAAGAG
The DNA here is from genome assembly GCA_012966015.1 of Flavobacteriales bacterium. Taxonomy (GTDB): domain Bacteria; phylum Bacteroidota; class Bacteroidia; order NORP154; family NORP154; genus NORP154. Next base: position 2,211 of record DTRI01000049.1, read on the forward strand.
CTGGATGAAGAACCATGCGTTTACGGAATTACCAACAACATCGATTCTTTCAATCCATTGGTTATCGAATCGCATGAATATGTGAGCTTGTGGAAAGACCTGAAACGGGCCACCAGGCTATCCGATAAGCTGAAATACATCTTCAAGCCTCCAGGCTGGAGTCATGACGGCCCCAACAAAACATCTGACAACATGCGCAGGCTCGCAGATTTAAAATCTGTTAAATAATGTTAAACAATTAGCAGTAAATAATATTGAAGGGCAACAAGAGTTTATTTATCAAACTCTAATTATCTTTCAATGATCCACACCTCTTCCTACTGGCAACAGCACTTTAAGCACAATTTAACCATACAGCGCGTCGACTGGAGCATTGAACCCAAGCTCATGAATGTTGAACGCAACGATATATTGTATTCGCTAAAAGCCTGGCAGCTGGGAGAAACAAGTGATGGCAGCCATTTGTTATCGGCGGCAAATAAGTACGCCAGGAAAATCGAAGACAAAGATTATGTAGCTGCCGTAAAGCTCTTTATCAAAGAAGAACAAAAGCATGGGCATAACCTGGGCAGGTACATCGATTTAATTGGAGAAGAGCGGCTGAAGAAGGATTGGGGGGATACGCTGTTCCGCAAGATTCGCTATCTCAACAAAAGCATGGAGCTTTGGACGATTGCCGTGATTATTGTAGAGAGTGCAGCCCAGATCTTCTATGAGGCATTGCGTGAAGCCACAGATTGTGAGTTGCTGCAATCTATCTGTAACGACATCATGATTGATGAAGCACATCACATCAAGTTTCAAAATGAGCGCCTGTTCATCATTTTCCAGAACAAAGGGTTTTACAACAAGGCGCTCTCAATTGCTGCCTACTCCATCCTGTTTTTTGGAACCATTCACGCTATTTGGCTTGGCCACGGAAAGGCGCTGAAAGCAGGAGGTGTGAATAAATCCGAATTTATGAGGCGGATGTACTACATGTTTTTTAAAACCATCAAGTTTCTGCACAGCGCAGAGAAAATGGCAGCACGACTGGCAGTGGTTTAAATTTTACTTTGCCCTACCCTATCCGCTCAGCAAGCTTACCCCCTATCCAGGCCATAGGAAAATAAGCTACCAACAGATCCAATGCGATGAACCACATTGGAGATGGCAGCAAGTATGCATTAACGCTGCCTCCAAGCAAGAAGAACGCGCCGATAGCCATTGCAAACTTCATATTGTGGCTTGCAGCGATCTTAAAGGCCAGAAAGGCACCTACCAGTGTACCCAGGCCATGGGCCAGGAATGGCATAATAAAATGTTTGGGCTCAAACAGGGGCATGGACGCTACCAGGCCCTCCATAGTGGTTACGTCGGCCCCATCAGGAGGAGGAATAACAGAACCGCTTATCATAATGATTCCCATATTCACTGCACTTCCTCCGACAAAACCTCCGAGGACTGCTAAAACGTTTTTAACTGTTGAATTCATGTGATTGTTTGTTTGTTTATTGGTTAGTTATTGCTATCGGCTAATATAAGAAACATAGCAAATTTAAACCGCCAGGCTGTGTATCCAATATTGGGTTCAGTTATTTATTCGAATTTTTAATATTCTGGCCTATGATCATTGCCTTTTTTAAGCGGTAGGTGTCGTTCAGTTTCCTGGTGAATTGCTCCAGTTCTTCAGATACTGTTTTGATGTGTCTGCCGTATTCCCTGATAGTTGTTTCGTCTACTTCCTCTTCTCCGAGCAATGATGTGAGGCCCAAAAGAGTGGCCACCGGTTTTCTGAGTACATGGGAAATATCAAATGCTATTTGTTCCATTGCTTTCTCATATTCCACGCGGTTGTTAATATTCTGAAATGTACCATACCAAACTACGCTGCCATTATCCAGTTTTTCTGGTTTCCCTCTGCCAAGGTGCCATTCCTCCTCACCATTATCAGATATTACCCGGTATTCTACTATCCACTCAGTAAGGCTGTCAAAAGAGTTGCGAATACTCTTCCTTAAAACCGGTATGTCGTCTGGATGAATAACACTTAATGCAATACGGGGCGAATTCTTAAGCACTTCAGGATCTAGCTTTGGGTGTAAGTTGGCGATGCCTTTGCTGATAAAATCAAAAGATATTTTGCCATCCTGTGTCATCTCGAGTTGATAAATAATACCAGGGGCCTGATCGGTTAGTTTTTTGAGTTTCAAAGCGCTAAACTCAATATGCTCTTTTTGCTCCAGGATAAGCTTTCTGGAATTTAGGTAATCCATCGCTTTTTTCGCCAGGAGCTGTAATGCTCTTTTCTGTTTTTCAGAAATACTTCTTGGTTTTCGATCCAATATGCACAATGTGCCCAACACATTGCCATTAGGCGTTTCCAGCGGTGCACCTGCATAGAAACGAATATTTGGATTCCCCTTGACATATGGGTTGTTCTCAAATCTTTTGTCACCCAAAGTGTCATTCACCACCAAGACCTCCTTTGAATGCTGCAGGGCATATTGGCAAAAGGAGTCTTCTCTCGGTGTTTCACTCATATCAAGTCCGCTATTCACCTTAAACCATTGTCGGCTGGCATCTATCATGGTAATTAACGAAATAGGGGTATTGCAAATCGCGGAGGCAATTTCTGCCAGCTCGTTTAATTCTGTCTCTGGCGCAGTATCAAGTATTTGATAGGCAATGAGTTCTTGCACCCTTTCTTTCTCATTCATCTTGTAAGTTTCTGAGGTTCATTATTCACATTTTCAATATTCTGCCAATCGTTGGTTTAGGTTGTGTTGCGTATAGTTGTTATTTCTTTTTTAAGTTTTATTATGTCAGTTATATGCGCATAAATCACTAATGGAACTATTAGGACTGGAAGTAATAT
>DTRI01000050.1 GCA_012966015.1 Flavobacteriales bacterium
AAACTCCGGATTAGATTTCAAAAAAGCATGGGTGGAGTCGTCATCTAAATTTAAGTTTTCGGCTGATTCGTCATTTATAATCTTTTGAAAATGAGCCTTAAGCTCTTTATACTGGAGAAAATTTTTGTATTCCTTTGAATAAAGAAAGCTATCAGCGGGAATGGTGAGGCTGTCTACAATGATGCTGCTGTCCTTTTTCAAGCCCGGCAATTCATTAAAGATCACGGAGAGGTCATAGGCGATATAAGGACCTAGCTGCCACGGTTTTGTCGAAACCCAGACCAGCTGCTGGCCGGGATTGAAGATAATTGAATGATGGGCGATGAGCTGATTAATAGATTTCTGGTTACCCAAACCAATATTTTCACCGCCCACACCTGCTCTATCTCTAAGAATAGCAGCTATGCGTACCGGGTTGATCAGCTGGCTACTGCCGATGAGCTCTTGCATCCTGTTGTAGCGATAAGGAGAATCGGAAGTTTCTAAATTCTCGATATTCAATGGATCATCTGCAAATAGTTCACTTTGAAAATGGTTGGAACAAATGATATAGTCCTGAGCTGCCATCTTTATACTCATTCTCGTGGGTGTTTTTTCAATGATGGCAGTTTTATTATCCTGCCATGATCCCACCATAATGGACTCGGAAACGAAAGTCTCTCTTTTAGCGGCGATCTTCACCGCTTCTTCAATGTTTTGCGCATACTGAAGAATTTCTCTGGCCAGAATTGCTATTGGCGTTGCTGACCCTGTGGGAATGTCTGATTTTGCAGCGTTGATAGTTACCGTAAGCCCTTTGTTGTTCATGCCGGATACAGCTCCGATCATTCCTCCCCATGTAACCATCATGAAGTCATGGCCATCATCCGGATGGTTAAAGCTGATGATTTTGTCCTCAGCAAACTCCTCTCCTACCGAAAAATCGAAGTTGCGCCCTATCAGCAGCGATTGATCTTTCACTCTCTGATTCCAAGCGGAAAAGGAGGTGCAGCCCTGCACGTAATTTTCGTCTTGCAGTGCGTGTCCAATATCATGTGCTGCATGGTAGTTTAGTATGCGTTGATATTTGGGGCCGATAAAGTCATATTCATCGGATAAGGCCCTGGATACGCCGAAGATCTCCAGTTTATACTCCTCGGCAATGTGATCGTCCAAATCACGATTAAACCAGGCCACCAGATATTTTAGAAAATTGAGGTACCAGGCAGAGGGAATAATTTTTCTGATAGAAGATATGAAAACAACCTCCTGCTTGACAACCAATTCACGGCTGAGCTTGCCATTGATCACACCCCTCTCAAAGGGCGCACCTTCCACATACATTTCGTACAGCCCATATTGATTTTTCTTGAGCCAGTTGTTACCAATCGTATAGAAGTTAGGAGATACTTCTGTACGCTTAAGATTGAGGGCTTCGGTAGATACCGGATCAGGAGCTCGAATAATAACCACATAGGCAAATGATCCTACGATGAGTGCAAGGAGAATGACCAGGGCAGCAAATCCGTATAGTAGTTTTTTCTTCAAGGAAGAACCGGCTACGATTTTTTAACTTGACTCAACAGATAATCCGTACCCAATATCTCCCCGCAGGTAACTACCGCACCTATTGTAACGCCCAGCACGCCATGCAGGTTTAAGTTCTGGCCGGTGAGAAAAAGGTTTGGAATTTTCATCTTGGGCGAAATAAATGTTCTTAATGGATTCTTATAATCCTTTACAATTCCATAGAGCGATCCATCCTTTGTACCCATATAATCTCTGTAGGACAGTGGTGACGAGGTGCTATATGACCGTATACAATTTCGAATGTCCGGAAATTTTTGCTCCAGTAAATCAATCATCTTCTCAGCTTTTTGCATTTTAAAGTCCTCGTAACCCGCGCCGCGGTCATTTTGATTTTTTGGAATGGTATTGTAGGTATTAATCCATGGTTTCATATCATTGATATCCATGTACATCATAGCCGTTAATCCATCCGCATATTTTTCAGATTTTGAAGTTGCCGGGCAAAAGAGCGCATAGCCGTCTGGCCAATCTGCAGGATTGTATTTCAAGCTGTTCCAGATATCTGTTGTTTTGTAATGGTAATAATTTGTGTTTAGGTATGGAAAGGACTCGGGCTTCATAACCAGGTGCAAACAAAAGATGGAAATCGTATTTTTCAGGCTGTGTATCCTGTTCACATATGCATTTCTAAGCTTACCCCCTGTGAGCATATCTAGTGTAAGAGAGGGGTGAATATTTGAGATGAAGTTCTTCCCTTCAATTTTCTCACCATCTGATAGCAGCGCGTATTTTACTTCATTTCCGGCCACTTCCAATTTCCGGACATCGCAGTAATTGCGGACCGCTCCTCCATTTCCCTTTATATTGGCCACCATGTATTTTGCAATTTGCCCGCCTCCATTCACGCACTTCCAGGCGCTTTCCACATAGGTATTGGACACCAGTGCATGCACGTATAATGGAGTTTTATCCCCCTCACCTGCGTACAGAGGATTGGAACCGGCCAATACGCTTCTGAGCAGCTCATCATTCGTGCAGGTGGCAATGAAGGCCTCTGCATCAATATCCAGGAATTTCGTTTCCGTGAGGTTAAGCTCGCTCTTTCTGAGATTATACATAGGGAACTCGCGACAAACTTCCCTTATCATTTCACAGTATTTTGCAATGCCTTCCTTTTCTTTGGGAAAATAATCAACCATCCGCTCCTCGAAGCGACCCCACCCTTGCGCGTATTTAAACTCCTGGTCAACGGTGTTGAACGAGATGGTATCAAAGCCATCCTCGTCCATCTTGCGCAGGTTGAGCTTATCCATTATATCGAGATACCTGAAATACTGATTTAGGTTTTGTCCTTCACTCAGGCCTCCGATATAATGAATACCGGTATCAAAAATAGCCCTGTCACGAACAAAAATTTGCAAGCTCCCGCCGATTTGCCTGTTTTTTTCCAGCACACACACGCTATATCCCTCTTTGCTGAGAATATATGCGCAGCCCAACCCACCCAGTCCAGAACCTACTATGACAAAATCGTATTTAGCCATTGCTTTGCGCTTCTTCCAGGTTGTGTTTATGGGTAATTACATAAACAAGGTTAGAAGTCAACCTGGTAGCATCAATAATTTCAACGTTCATGTCTTTTGCTTCTAACAAGCCAAGCAGTTCTTTACCAGACACAAATTCCAGGTCATTTTTAGTCATGTTAAATCCGAAATTGGTAGAATAAAATTCGGATAACCTGGTTCCGAGGTGCCTTTTTTGCAGATCGCGGTCTCCATCCCTGATAATGAGTTTCCCTTCTGCGTTAAGCTTGCCAATGCATTTTGTTACGAGTAAATCCTGATCCTCTTTTTGCAAATAATGCAGTACATCATTCAAGACAAATACATCGCTGTTCTCAAACTCGTAATCTGTAATGTCTCCGGTTACAAAATTAACATTTTGGTTCTTTGACATGCAATTATTTGCCACGTCAATTTTGTCCTTATCGTAGTCAATTCCAAGGATATCCCGCTTTTCCGAGAGGAAATTGAGCATGTAAGGCAGGTAGCCGTATCCGCACCCCACATCTACGATCTTACCTTCTTTAGGAATTAACTCATGAAACATTTTGTAATTATCCTCGATGCCTGTTTTTATCCTGGTGTACCATTCCAATACAGGTCCTTTGTATAAATAATTCTTTAAAAGCCGGTCGCGATAATACGCTGGATACTGATAGCTTTGCTTCACCACATCGAACTCCTTTCTAAAATGGGCACTGATGCGTTTTGTCCTTTCGCGGACTGTTGTACCAAAATCGGTATCCGATAATTTGATGCGATCTAGAAATTTTAAGGTGACAGTACTCTTGTTACCGTAGTATTCATGCTTTGTTACGCAATGCCCGCTACCGTGAATGATTATGGGAATAATATCCAGGTTTAGCTTTTCTGCCAGATAGAATGCGCCTTTATGAAATCGCTTAATCTCGAGATCCTCAGCACGGGTTCCCTCGGGGAATATTATAATGGAATACCCTTCATCCACTTTTATTCTCAATTTCTTTACCAGCTCATCGAGACCCATAGAGACTGGATAGAAATCGACTTGTCTGAGTAAGGTGCCCATCAATTGGTTACCCCATACCCAGTCGTTGGACAGCAATATGGTTTTGGGCGAGAGCATTATCATCAACGGTATATCGATAAGCGATTGATGATTGGCAATGATTATCGCAGGTTTCGAGAAATTCTCTTTATTGGGGTTGATAATGACTTTTTTCGACATGTACATGATATAAATCGTGCTTTTGGCCACAAGTGTCAGCAGCCAATGCAGCCCCCTTTTTCTCAAACGGGTGGGCAATAATCTGAGTCCGGTGATACCGGTTACCACCACAAGCGCGGATACCACAAAGAAGTATGCATAGCAAACTTGTGCGTAGATAAAGCCATAAAGCGTAACGGGTGCCGTTCTCTTTCTACCCCTTATATAAACCAACCATCGAAACATGAGTGGCTCCAGGGTGTATGCGACGATCACCACGGATAATATTCCGATGATAGACAGCCATGCAATGGAGCGCAATGCGGGATGCTGAGCAAATATTAGCACACCCAATCCGGTGATCGTTGTAAAAACAGACAGAAAGATAGAGGTCTTGTAAGAGCTTAGGTTCTCGCGGCCATATTTATACTGCTGCAGTAAACCCCGCATAATGAAAATGCTGTAATCAATGCCCAAACCAAAGATAAAGGTGGAGATGATAATATTGAAAATATTGAACTTTATTCCGAAAGCGCCCATGATGCCGAGGGTCCACAGCCAGCTGATTAAAATTGGTAAAAACGTGATAATTCCCAATTCTATTCTGCCATACGAGATAACCAGTATGACAAATACCAGGAGCAGAGAAAACGATACCAGCAGACCAAAGTCCTTCTTCAATATCTTTATCAGCTCGAAGGTCAGATATTCACGATCAAATACCACCGACCCTTCAAACCCGCTA
>DTRI01000051.1:0-4103 GCA_012966015.1 Flavobacteriales bacterium
CAATACAACAGTAGGCATGTGCATTGACAGCGTGTATGCCAACGTATACAACCCCATTCTTGTAGACGGAAATGGGTGTATCTATACAAACCCTGTTATAATTAATGACATAGCAGGGCCGGTAATAGACAGTGTAGCGACAACTGACCTTGATTGCTTCGGTGATGCCAGCGGAACAGCTACAGTTTTTATATCAGGTGGGACCTTCCCATTTACATACACCTGGGAGGATCTTCAGGGGAACTCCATCGGGCCGAACTCCAGCGTAATATTTGGCCTTTCTGGTGGTACCTACACCATTATGGTTGAGGACGGCAATAGCTGCAATTTTTCAGTTCAATTTTCCATTACTGAACCACAGCAAATACAAAGCGCTATCTTAAATTCTTCGGATCCTTCGTGCTTTGGGGCCTGTGATGGAAGTATATCCGTAATTGTGGCTAGTGGAACAGCTCCATACACATATCTATGGAGTTCAGTTCCCGCCCAAACCAATGCCAACGCCACAGGATTATGCGGCGGTCAAAATAATGTAATAATTACGGACGCGAACAACTGCCAAATACAAACGGGAATGATCCTAATTGACCCGGCAGAAATTGTTATTTCTGGAACTACAACAGACATCATGTGTAATGGAGGAAGTGATGGAAGCATCACTATTCAGGTTACCGGTGGTACCCAACCCTTTAATTACGTCTGGCTTCCTCCTGGAACGATCGGGACCGTTTTGGTTACCAATTTACAGGCTGGCAGTTATACCGTTCAGGTAACGGATGCCAACGCCTGCGACACATCGGATTCCTATGAAATCTTTGAACCAGCACCCTTGAGTGGTGGGGGGACTTCAACACCTTCCAGTTGTGGTAACGCAAATGGAGAGGCGACGGTGAACCCGGTTGGAGGCACACCACCATATTCTTATGCCTGGTATGATAGTGGAGGTAACTTTATTGGACAAACAACGCAGACGGCAACGGGGCTGCTTGAAGGCTATTACAATGTAGAAATAACAGATTTCAATAGCTGTATTTGGATACTCACGCTGCCCATCAATAATAATGTAGGTCCAACCATAGCCAGCCTTACGCCCACCAACCTAACTTGTGCCAACAGCGGTGATGGTGAAGTTTCGGTATTAGCTATTAATGGGACATTGCCTTATACTTATACCTGGAGCAGCGGAGGAAGTAATACCAGTGTAAGTACAGGATTGTCGGCCGGCTTTTACGCTGTTACCCTTACAGATCTTAATGGGTGTGTGGATACTTCAAGCGTGACTATAACGGCTCCTAATCCAATAGTATTGACAATCCATAATGATACAACCGTTTGTATTGGTGGAGCTACGGATATTTGGGTGGATGGAACTGGAGGAACCCTTGGTGGAGGAGGCCCGAACCCGGACTACACCTACCAATGGGATAATAGTGGGAGCTCAAGTAGCGCAATCGTGAATCCAACGATATCGCCTACTATTTATATGGTTACGGTAACCGACGATAATGGTTGTACTGAAACAGCATCGATTGAGGTCAACATATTTCCACCGATTACAGTTTCGATTGTTAACGATACCATTTGTGAAGGTGCATTTGCGAGCTTAACAGCAGCTACTTCGGGAGGTAATGGTGGCCCCTATACCTGGTTATGGAATGACCCTGGAACTTCTGTAACGCAGACCATAGGGATATCACCCATTTCAAATACAAATTACACAGTTACTGTAGATGATGGATGCTCTCCGCTGGTAATTGACGATGCGGATGTGATAGTTTATAATTTACCCTTGGTCAATTTCACCTGGGCCTGTGATCCTGATCCTTTTCAGGTACAGTTTACGGACAATTCTGTAGGACCGGGTTCGGATGTTATTACTGCCTGGAGCTGGGACTTTGGAGATCTTTCTGGCTCTTCGGCACAAAACCCCGCACACAATTATGGGCCGAGTCAGCTATATGGGGTTACACTAACAGTAACAACGGATAAAGGCTGCAGCGATAATGCAACTGCTAATGTTCAATCGCCTCCAAACGCAGCTTTTATAATTTCGCAGAATGGGCAGGAATTGCTAACCGCGGAAACCACCATTCTTTCCCCGGATGTCGATTTCATCGATGCGTCATCAGCAGATGTGATTTCATGGGCATGGAATTATGGCGACTCAAATGTGGATTCTACTGCCGTGCCAACATTTGCGCAGGGAGCTACAATTACACATACCTATATAGAAGAAGGCATGTATTTTATTCTGCTAACGGTAGAGAATCAATACGGTTGTACCGATACCGCTATTCGCCCGCTTCGAATAAAAGGTGAATATATTCTCTTTGCACCTACAGCATTTACGCCAAATGGCGATGGTAAGAATGATTATTTCTTTCCGCAGGGAATTGGTGTGGAAGAGGAAGAATTCGAATTCTACGTATTCGACCGTTGGGGTGATTTGGCGTATAAATCGAAGGGCACGTTCGATTTAACCAAGTTTGCAGAATGGGGTTGGGATGGCAAGGCCAATGGAGGCAAGAAAATGGCTCAGAACGATGTGTATGTTTGGCTGATAAGGACAGATGATACCAATGGAGACACACATGAATATATCGGCCACGTTACACTGCTTAAGTAAGGCTATGAAACTTTCTGGACACGATTCAGTGATCACATTGAAAAATGGAATAGTGGAAGGAACGTATATAGTTTGAACGGAGCTATCTACATTCAAAAGTGAATCATATACAGCTAAGATGACTTGATATTCTCCGGTGGAGAATGTAGATGTGATTTGCATTAACAGATGATGCGAATGATCCATCTCCAAAATTCCAGGATACAGAATCAAACCCGGTACTGGTATTCGTGAAGATAACAGTGAACGGCGCGCAGCCAGCGCTATCATTAATGACAAAGGAAGATGTTTGCCCAAATCCTGCTGAAGTCATTAGTAGCAAAAATATCAAACATTCAATTGTTTTCATCTTAATATGTCCTGGTGCTAATTATGGTTAATACAGTAATATATATAAAGGCTTTGCTTGTATGCAACGGAATCGATTAAAGAATTTCAATATTCTGTTTCATCAATATTGGAATAAGTTTTTTCAATGCCGCCTGCCTCGTAGATTCCAGCGCTCCTATATGTAGCACGTCCATCACCGGATTATCATCTGTGAGAAGTATTCCATCGGAGAATTCGTAGCCCTCGATAAAAATTCCTTCATCTTTTGGAAAATTAAACGGATCTGCAAATGTGTTTCTTCTGTCAAACCCCCTTACCTCAAACTCAGGAGTTTCCAGTGAGGCATAGAACATTATTTCGTCGTGAACAGTCCAATTTTCTTTTTTGCCGTCAATGATCTTGTCAGTATTTAATAATTTAACCTTAAGGCCGGATTCAATCATTGTCTTTCCGATGGACTTAACAGCCACAGATCCTTCTCCTTCCAGAACATTCTGGTAGTGCACAAACAAGACACCGTCAGGGTTCATCAAACCCTGAATTTCTTTAAAGCACTCGACCGTATAAACGTTCGACGGCTGATTCTCACCAGCACTCATATCCAGAATGACAATATCATATTTCTTTTTACATGTTCTTATATAATGTCTCGCATCATCTTCGTGTACAGCAGTGTTCGCCGGCATACCAAAATACTTCACAGCTACCTCTGCCATGCGTGGATCGATATCCACGGCATCAATATTAAACCCCAATGCCAATAATTCATTGATCAGACTTCCGCCACCAATGCCGCAAATCAACACGTTGGATCCAGCTGGCTTGTCAGATGCATAAAGTGCAATGCGGTGCACATATTTCCACGGTGATCGCCCGCTGGGGATGTGCATAAAGGATTGAGAAATATTATTGATCATCAGCGATCGTCTTTGGGTTTTCTTGTCGTCTGCAATCATTATCTGTCCCATTAAACCATCACTCTTATGGATAATTTTTACATAAGACGATTTACCCTGTCCTGGTGGACTCAGGCCACTGGATATTGTAAATACGCTCACCAGGATAATTGCTACTGATATCAATATGTTATTCCTGACGAAGTATAAAAATGGCACCATGATTATACTTACAGCAACACAATAGGCGC
>DTRI01000051.1:4130-4972 GCA_012966015.1 Flavobacteriales bacterium
TTACGCCAAAGTTTGGTATTAAATAAAATCCTGTGATTAAACAGGTGATCACTCCTCCAAGTGTTGAGGCGGTATAAACCAAGCCGGTATAAGAGCCGGCATCTTTTACATCTTCTGAAAGCCTATGAATAATATTAGGTGGTATCATTCCAAGTACAACCATTACCGGCATTAAATAGAAAATTGTCGATTGAATAGCCGCCTCATGGTAACCTGATTTCATGGTGTCCTGCATAATAAGATTTGCCCACTTGGGCATAATTAAAACCAGAAGCGCAGCAGCCAAAAATATCAGGTAAAGGGTCTTTTTTGCGGGATATCGCTGAGTTATTTTTCCACCTGCGAAATATCCAACAGCCAGTCCGGCAATGGTCACCATCAAAACAGAGGTCCACACATATAAAGAGTTGCCAAAGTAGACAGCGGACATCTTGGCACCAAGCAATTCAACAGCCATAACGGCTGCACCTTCAATTAATGCGAGTGTAAGCAAGTGTTTATTGATGCCTGATGCATTCATACAGATAATTAAATGAATCGAACAAAAATAGTTTATTTGGATTCATGCTTTGACTTCACACAATATAGTAGGTCTCATTAAATAAAGATTCATTGATGAAGCAACCTAAGAACAATTTTCTCGTCTTTTTTCGGAATTATTCGTTTTTTAAACGACTATTAGCTCTCTTCGGTATTCTCACAGCTAGGCGACTGAGCACATAATGAAAAACCAAAACTACATCAAGGCATTAGAGCAAGTGTTCAAAACGCACTATCGTACACTATGTTATGTAGCAAATAATATTGTTAACGACCAAAATGCATCTGAAGATATTGTGCAA
>DTRI01000052.1 GCA_012966015.1 Flavobacteriales bacterium
TGGCAGCTATGACCACTTATCTGGTGGTAATCCCATTGTACATGATTATAGTTAGCCAAATCTACAATAGCTTGCTCATTGGGTTCCTGTTCATTGTCTCGGTAATTCTCTTCGGAAAATTCTCTACACATTATTTTTCCTGGCAAAAGATATGTTGGGAAATGATCTGTGCGCTGCGAGTCAAAGGAAAAGAGAGGGAGAAACTAGCCAACCTCTTAAAACTACGTGCGGATATTGTTGATAACCTCAGTGAACTAAAAGAGAGCTTTAGAAAAAGACATAAGTCATAATTTTCTTAATTTTGCGCAAACACTGATAAAAAAGGGTACATGAATTCTTGATTTATGTTTGAAAAAACAATCAGCGAGCAAACAGTAAAATTTAAGAGCACTCCAAAGAAAGACGAGTTTGCAAAAGTGCTGCGTAAAAATATCAATAGATATTTTGAAGAGAACAATATCTCCAGGCACGCTAATGGCGAGATGTGGTTCAAAATGGCGTTTTCTGTAGTGGCGTGGATATCTGTTTACTCTTTGATTATGTCAGATATCCTGAGCCCTTATCCATATTTACTTATCCCTGCTTTTTCACTACTCGGATTTACAAGTGTCTTTATTGCCTTTGCTATCGTTCACGATGCGGTCCACAACGCGATTTCATCGAAGAGGTGGGTTAACAGGTTTTATGCTCGCTTTTTCGATTTTGTGGGAGGTAATTCATATCTGCTACGTCAGATGCATGGTGAGCATCACAAATGGGTAAACATCCATGGAATTGATGTTACGCTTGAAACTCACGGTTTATTTAGATTTACGCCACACGAGCCCTGGAAGCCAATTCACAGGTACCAGAGTTATTACATTCCCATACTTTACGCATTGGGTCAGCTGCATTGGGTAATGTTCAAAGACTTTAAATGGTTCATTGGAGAGGCGCACATCGGTAATAGAAAGGATATTAAACATCCCTTTATAGAATATGTTGTTCTCATTGTTTCTAAGATTGTATTCTATACTGTGACGCTGGTGCTTCCAATGATTTACTTGTCCGTGTCGTGGTGGTTCGTACTCATTTGCTGGATGTCAATACATCTGTTATCGGGATTTGCCTTTGTGGTGGTATTTCAGTGCACTCATATTTACAACGGAACTACCTATCCTATGCCAGATGGAGAAGGAAACATAGAAAACAATTACGCGTTGCATGTGTTAAACACCACGGCTGATTTTTCTAGAAAGAGCAGAATAGGTAGCTGGCTCATGGGGGGTATTAACATACATGTGGTTCATCATATGTTCCCTAATATCTGTCACGTTCACTATCCTGCCCTTACGGAGATTTTGATTAAGACGGCCAATGAATTCGGAATTGAGTATCAGGAAAATGTAAAATTTAAAGAAGCCTGGAAGGCGCATTGGGATATGATTGCACACCTAAGCAAGCCCGATTCAACGGTTCTTGAATACAACAAAGGAAATGACCTAAGTGTGGCGGCCGCCTAGCCTGTTTACTTTCTGCAGGTAGGGTCTGCCTGATCTAATCCTTCACTCTGTTAAACGAGAGCATTTTAAGTATCCAGTTAGGTAGTGGTTTCTTTGGATCTTTATTCTGAAGTGATAAATACCAACCTATCTTTTTAATGATTGGAATCTTGTGTGTTTCCACAAATTCTATTAGTGTTCCATCTGGGTCTTCTATGTAGCTGAATCTGCCGCTCGCCTCTCCCATATCGAAAGAGCTGCTGCTGTCCACGGTAAATGGAAATCCAGCCTTTTTGCATTCTTCTTCTATGTCATCCATGCCGTATATGTCAAAACAGAGGTGAATAAACCCCCTGTCCCCCCAAAATCTATTTTCAAATATTTTCCTGGGCTCCCTATCCAACACTTGAACCAGTTCCATAACTCCTGGCCCCAATATTTTACTAAAACTCCCTTGAACCGGTGCAGACCGATTGAGCAATACTCTTCTGAATTTGTTACCTCCACCTGGCAGGGCGCCTAAGTCTTCAAAAGTTCCTTCTTCATCATAAATCACTTTGTCATATCCCAAAATATCTGAGTACAGTTTTCGGGCCATATCAATATCGGATACCCCGATAATACAGCCACCTGCACCTCCGCTGATTCCATTTCCCTTCGTGAACCAGTTGTCTCCTTCCACCAATTCAAATATATTTTGGTAGGGGTCTTTGACAAAGAAATGTCCATTTCCATCTGGTGCTTTGTCGGGTTTGCTCAATATCTCAATTCCTTTTGTGCTTAGATGATCATACATTCTAACAATGTCAGGAACTTTGATCTTTGCAGTAAAAATTCCTAAATCTCCTAATTGAATTTCAAAGCTGGGTAGCTCAGGTGTTCTACTGGTATATTGCCAAATTTCAAATCCCCCTCCGCCCATCATATTAACGGCGAGTGCTGCTGTTCTCGATTGTACCTTTCCGCCAGTATAAGGCGTCATGAGTGGTGCATCGGCACTTTCCTCAAACATTCGAATATCCATTCCGAATGCAAGTCTGTACCATTTCCAAGCCTCCTGCATATTGGGAATTCCAATACCTATCTGTTGTATGCCGGATATAACCTTTGCCATTTGGTCTGTTATACTGATTTTACCCTCGCGACGAGTTTATAGTAAATACCGGGGATAAATTTCCTGAGCCACACCAGTTTTTTTTCATTACCGGCAATAATCACTTCCTTCTTCTTTGCGGTAATTGCCTTTACAATCAAACTGGCGCACTTTTCAACGGCCATTCCCTCAGCAGTTCCTTTGTCCATCTTATTGTGTTTTGACCCATCTTTTGTAACAGCATTAACTGAGATATTGGTTTGAATGCGACCTGGACATATTATCGTAATATCAATATGCTTATCAGAAACTTCTGCGCGTAATGAATCAAAAAATCCATGTAGTGCGTGCTTGGACGCCGAATATCCGGATCTGAAAGGAAATCCGAACTTCCCTACCACACTACTTATAACCGCTATCTGGCCTCCGCCATTACTGATCATGGAGTTCAGTACTAGCTTAGTTATTTCGATGGTACCAAAATAATTAATGTCCATAATGGTTTTGTACACATCTATATTGGTATCCATTGTCAGTGAGCGCTGGCTAATTCCCGCATTGTTAATCAGGAGATCTATTCGTCCATAAATCGAGATAGTTTCAGAGACTAATTTTTTACAATCATCAGAATTGGCGATATCTGTTTGTACTATCAGGACCTCGCTCGTTTTTTCTTTTAATGCAGATGCAAGTTTTTCAAGTGCATCTAAATTTCTAGACGCTAAAACTAAATGGGCTCCTTTATCCGCGTAAAGCTGTGCAATGGCTTTGCCAATACCGGAAGATACACCTGTAATTAATACAACTTTATCCTTCAAGACTTTGGTGTCAATTTAAAAGTTTGAGGCACAATATTAGAGTAAATTCAGCAATTATATACGTAACTAATGTTTTAATCAAGCTAGATTTATTTAAATGTAAAGTTCTGAACGTTTATTGACTTAGGTTCTTTTCAATTCTATATTATTCACATATATTTGCACTCCCAAATTGTAGATGGTCAAATATTAGCATTTATGGCTGATCTGATAGCTCAGTTGGTAGAGCATCTCCCTTTTAAGGAGAGGGTCCTGGGTTCGAGCCCCAGTCAGATCACAGATGAATTTAAGATACCCGAAGTAAAATAGCTTCGGGTTTTTTAATGCTTCAAAATGGGGCGAGAAGTTTATCCCGCATTGCGCAGCAACTGCGGGGAGCCCCAGTCAGATCACAGATGAAGATAAATTAACCCGGGGTATATTATGCTCTGGGCTATTGATACGAAAATTTGGGCGAGAAGAATCATAAGTAATAATCATTACTTCATTATTTATCAGATTTCTTTCTACTTTTATTTTCCGTATCTTACGTTATAGTAATGATTGCAATTGTATTTTTTGGACTGATATTTGTAAATGTCGAATAACTACAATTTTAGCGTGATTTACTTACAAAAATGAATAGGTTTTACAAATTGGGTTTGGCGCTGATAATTCTGGTAATTTCCAGTTACAGCTTTATTAGCGATGATGGTACCAATGCTCACATCAAAGCCACCTTCATTTATAATTTTACCAGATATATTGAATGGCCAGCTGAATACAAGAAAGGAACCTTCATCATAGGTGTCTTAGGCGAAACAAGAATGTGGCAAGAATTGACTACGATGAAGCAAAAGAAGTCGAGGGGTAATCAGCCCTTTCAAATAACTAAATTCTCATCTGTAAATGCCGTCAATAAATGCCATATGATTTTTGTTGCCGAATCCAGAAGTCATGAGCTAGGATTGGTGGTGAGCAAGGTGAAAGACTTTAAGACACTCATTATTACTGAACAATCAGGCCTGATTGAAAAAGGCTCCGGTATCAATTTTGTAATTAATAACAATAAGCAGGGATTTGAAATTAATCGTAGCAGCATCAAGGAACATGGATTGAGCTTGAGCTCAAATCTGGTTGCCTTTGCTACGGTTGTAAAATAATCAAAATGAAGAATTCATTGTGTATTTGGCGTTACTTCTCTGGAAATAGGCGAATCCGAGTAAAGCAGGGCGTTCTAATAGCGAATGTTCGAAGGGTTACACTGCTAGTCCTGGCATTATTTGCTACTTCCTTTGGTGTTGCTCAGGTCACGAAGGTCAGCGAGGCTTTAACGTCATTAAAAGACGGTGATCTGATAACTGCTAAAGCCGCAATAGACGCAGCATCAGAACATGAGGAAACCACAAAGAAGGCTCAAACGTGGTATTATAAGGGATACATATATCGTGAATTAAGTAAGCAGCAAAGTGCAGAATCTTTGTCATATAGGCGAGGTGCGGTTAAATATTTCAAGAAATGCATGGATATTGAGCCGGAGGGTAAATTTTCAGCTAATTCTAAGCAGCAAATAGTAAATATTGGGAGAGCTTACTATAATGACGCGGTGATGGCTATTAACGCCGGTAAGGCTGAAGAAGCCGAAAAAAACTTCGTGATATTTCAGGCGGTGTCTAAGATCGCAGATCCTCAAGTGAATTTAAAGTTACAGCAGATTAATGTTTACCTTGCTCTGGGCGGATTGTATACGAGATTATATGAACAAAATAAGGAGAAAAACAAAGATTATTGGTCCAAGGCTAAATCGTATTTTGATAAGGTGTTGGAGCTGGATTCTGAAAATTTGAAAGGAAATTACAATATTGGTATTCTGTATTATAACAAAGCGGTGAATATAATTAACAGAACTGAGTACGATATTGATCTTATAGCCTTGAGTGACATTCAAGATGTAAGTATTGAATTATTTAATCAGTCACTTCCGTATATGCAAACTGCATTAAAGCTAGAACCCAATAATGAAAACACACTTATCGGCCTATCTGGAATTTATTTTGCTCTAAATGAAATTGAAAAGAGCAATGAAATAAAGAAAAGACTAGAGGAGATCAAAGGAAAGAGGAATAAATAAATTAATTAATAAATAAACTAGTAATGGATACTGGTAACAGTATTCTCCGATATCCCTTCACTTTAATACCTTCCATCTGTTAATTCATGAGTGATATTCGCGAGATGGTTATCTTTAGCACGCTCAGAACAATATTGATTATTTAGCGTTTTTTACAACCTATTTCACCAACTGTTCGTAATACCGCTAATCATCTGTCCAGCAGTAAAAAATGGCATTTAAATTTACCATAGGGAAAAAGATAGGTTCCGGCTTTGGGGTGCTGCTCTTTTTGACGTTGATTGTATTTGGACTTACCTATAAAACACTCTACGAAAGTCGCAACATCAATAACCAAATAAACGAGGTAAATAACCCTTCGTTGGCAATGTTGAAGGACTTAAACCTTCTCATTGAAAAATCTAAAATGCTCATTCTCCGGTGGACCTCCATTGAGCTCACGGATGATCCGGATAAACAGCGGCTTCGGGATCTGATAAACATCGAGTATCCTGAGCAAAAAGGAAAGATATGGGAGCTGGCAAAAAAAAGCTGGGAACCAGATGAATATGCAGACATCAAGGATGTTTTTGATAGGATTGAAAGCCTTTTTATTTTGCATCAGGATGTGATGGAGCAGCTCAACTCCATGGAGAGCTACGAGGATCCAATGGTTGTTTTTATGATTAATCCAATGGTAGAAGGAGGAGAGGTGGAGGAACAATCGAATAAGATACTTGAGAATCTTGCGGTACTGATTGAGTATCATAAAGAGAATACCCATGAGGTAAGTGATCAAATGATGGGATCATTCGACGACCTTGAATTCGTGGTTAGATACTTAGGTATTGCGCTCTTGATAGGTGGAATCCTCATTGCAATGTTTACTGTCAGATCTATAGTTCGGCCTGTTCAGGAATTAAAGAAATTGCTGACACTTCTGGGAAAGGGCATTATACCTGAAAAGAGGATCAACATTACTGAAGATGAAATAGGAGATATGTCACGCGCTATGAAGGACTTGGTGGATGGATTTAAACGCACTACCAATTTTGCAAGAGAAGTTGGTTCTGGAAATTTTCAATCAGAATACAAACCATTGAGCAAGGATGACACCTTGGGGTACGCATTGTTAACGATGCGTGAGGACCTACATGAATCCGAGAAGCAGTTGGAGAGGAAGGTTGAAGAGAGGACACAGGAAGTAGTGAGACAAAAGGAGGAGATTGAATTGAAGAACAGTGAGATTACCTCAAGCATAAGATATGCCAGAAGAATTCAGGAATCTATATTACCGGCTAAGGAGCAGGTTGATAAGACATTGAAGGATCATTTCATTTTATATAAGCCTAAGGATATTGTAAGTGGAGATTTTTACTGGGTGGGTAAAGCGAATGGAAAGGCTTTGGTTGCAGCTGTAGATTGTACAGGTCATGGCGTTCCTGGAGCATTTATGAGTTTAATTGGAAATGCATTGTTGAAAGAATCAATAATGGAACACGGAAAATCTAAACCAGCAGATATATTGAATGAACTGAATAAGTTGGCTGCAGAAACAATGAACCAAACCTTTGAAGAATCTCAGGTGAAGGATGGAATGGACATCGCTTTATGCAGTATTGATTTTGATACACTGGAAGTAGAGTTTTCGGGAGCTTACAATCCATTATATATCATTAGAAAGAGGGTAGGGGACAATATTTCAGATAGTACCAAAAAACTGGTTGAGCATGATAATATTGTATTGAAAGAGAATGAAAATGGATGCGATCTCATTGAGGTAGCCGCTGATAAATTTCCGATTGGCGTATTTATGGGAGAGAAACTTAAGTCATTTATGAATCATGAGTTAAAATTGGAGAAGGGTGACACTATCTACATTTTTTCAGATGGCTATGTAGACCAATTTGGTGGCTCTAACGGTAGGAAATTTATGGCAAGAAGGCTAAGGCCTTTGCTATTGGCTATACAGGGAATGAGCATGAAGCAGCAAAACTCGCATCTCGATAAGGTAATTGAAACCTGGAAAAAGCCCGTTAACGGTAAGGAGGTCTTTGATCAAATTGACGACATCCTTCTTATTGGGATAAGATTGTAGCAAGATCTATCGCCCTTGCTTTACTTCTTCTTATTAATCTTTATGTAGTCCTGTCGTAACACCTCAAATGCAGTTCTTCTGTTCTTCTGATGCTCCTCCTCAGTTTCAGCATTCTCTATCACAGGCTTAGACTTGCCATAGCCTACAGGAGTAAGTCGTTCAATATCAATTCCTTTTTTAATCAGATAATCAACAACAGATTGCGCCCTTCTCTGAGAGAGCTTCAGATTGTAATTTTCCTGCCCTCTATCGTCCGTATGTGAACTCAGCTCTATGGTTATATTATTGTTCACATTAAGGAAGTAAACCAGACTGTCAAGGGTTGTTTCAGATTCTGGCCTGAGATCCCATTTGTCGTAATCATAATATATACCTTCAATGGCAATTTCTCCAATTGGAATTTTGGGTAGGTAAAAATTCTTTACCATATCAGTAGATTTAGTCAGGCCCACGGTAGTAATAGTTCTGGCATCCGCAAAGTAGCGTACTTTTTGGGCTTTGATGTAATAAGTGAGCTCCCTTCTAAGAGGAGTGAAAAAGTATCCATTTTCATCTGTAACAATAAAGAAGGGCTCGTAATCGTCACTCACATCTTTAAAAGTTAACAAAGCATTTGGAATGACTACTTTATCCAACTTTGAATATACATAACCGCTCAGGGTGAATTTTGGTGGACCGTAATCAACGGCATAAATAGCAGGGCAGCTGCCTGTCTCGCAGTCCACGCACTCTGCTCTGTCAGAAGTCATATAACCGGATGTCTCATTCTCATTTAGAATAAAGTACATATCATCTCTGCTAGAATTCACAGGAACACCTAGGTTTTGAGGACGACCCAGGTTTTCAAGAGCTCCATATGACTCAAAAATGTCATGTCCTCCCATCCCAGCATGTCCATCTGAGCTAAAGAACAGTGATTGTGACCCGGGAACATAAAAGGGGGAAACTTCATTTTCCCTGGTATTGATCATATAATCAAAATTTATCGGTGAACTTGCATTGCCAAAATCATCAATTTCACAGTACCACAAATCCATCTTCCCCCTACCACCAGGCCGGTTACTTGAGAAGATTAAGATATCACCATCTGGCATCAAATAGGGATGCATGGATTTATATCCAGGAATGTTAACATTATCATTCAGCTTTTGTGGCTGTAGCCACTGGCCGTTAAAGAATCTACTCACATAAATGTGACAATCTTTATTTTCTTCGCCTCCTCCCCATCTGGTGAAGAGTATTTTTGAGCCGTCAGCTGATATGAAAGGTGATCCTTCTTGTAATACAGTATTAATAGGATTACCAAAATTCTTTGCATCGAACCAGTGAGCTGAGTCTTGTTTAGCAGAGTGATATATATCACAGGATGAAGCTTCGCTATCAGAATTTTTGATAGCCCTAGAGCCCGGTCTGGCTGAGGCAAACAAAATAATTGTATCGCTATTGTAAAAGGAGGCGGCGAAATTTGAACTTCCCGTATTTATGTTCGAATCAGCTTTATATATTTTAATTCCTGGCACGGGATCTCCAATTAAATTTACCGCTATCCTACAGCCTCCCATTTCCTTTCTAGCCTTTTTAATAAAGTCTTCTCCAAGTGTATCCAGAGCAGGATTGCCTCTATTCTTCTTCATAAAATCATTGTACTCCTGCTGAGCCATTCCATATTTCATGTTCTTCTTGAGGCTGTTGGCATACCAAAATTGAGCCAATGGATAAACCATAAAATCCAGGTATTGGCATTTCTTATAAGCGGCCTCTGCTTTGAGGTAATTGTAGGAAAGCCTGTAAGATTCTGCTAAACGATAGATGGCACGCTGATACGACTCATTTCCTTTAAACGCCTGGGCCGGCCTGGAAGTATCACTGCTATCTACGGTTTCAGCTAGCTCTCGCTCAACCTTCTCTTCAGTGTCCGTTGAATCCGATTTAATGTCAGAGGTATCGGCAACCTCTGTTTTAGGCAAAGGTCTGTTCCAGGCAGAGAAGCCATGCGGATAAACTCTGTCCTGTTCACCAGATGCAAAGCTCCCTATAATTTTTCCGTAGAAATAAGCTGCTGCAACATAGTTTTTATTCTTGAACGACTCATCACCGTATATCAGCAACTCCTTTTTACTTTGACCAAATGAAGAGCCAATAAAAAGTAGCAATAGGAATGATATGGTGAATAATCTGCTCAGCATGTTATTATTAAAATCATTAGATGTTACAGCCTTGGGCAGCTTGGTTTTGGAATCCTGACCTTGCTAGCCACGTACGTTAACGAAAGTTCAATACCGCCTCTTCCATTGCTAACCGTAGTTAGCGAAGAGGTATTAATATCATAGCTAATTCTTCCAGTAAAACGAGAATATTTCATACCTATTAGTAGAATAAATGCATCACTGGTGCTAAATTCCTTGAACTCAAAGCTTCTATAGGTTATGCCGGCAAATACCCACGAATCCTGGGACTTGAGATAATAGCTTGCTTCTATAGAAATGGTTTTCTCGTTGGCGTTTACCTGATTCATAACGAACATTTGTGGCGTGATCTGAACAAGGGGAGTTAGATTTATTTTTGTGCCCAAATGAAAGACATAACGTCTTGGTAACCTGCTGTCATTTTCGTAAAAAGACTGTTTGGGTTGTGTGATGTGAAAGACTGAAAATCCAATAAACGGATTAACGACAAATCTATCGTTAGAATAATAGTACATAACCCCTAAGTTGAGGTCAGGGAGGATGATGCTTGCGTTACTGGTTATTTCCCCATTGGGTAATCCCGGATCAAATCCGCCACTATTCGAATTTGTGTATTGAGTTTGAAATAATAACTTATCCATATTCACACTTTTATGTATAAATCCTATTTGCGGTCCAACAGAGAAATGATGTTGTTTGGCACTGTCTATTGCGAAATCATAGGCGCCTGCTAAATTAAAATTTAACACATTATAATTTCCAACTCCGGCTCGGTCATTCAGTATCATTGCCCCGACACCAAATTTCTTCCAAGGCATATCAAATGCAACCATTGCGGTTGTAAAAGGGCTAGCTACGCTCCTCCACTGATCTCTATAATGAATGTGTGCCCGATAAGAGCCTGAGAACATGCCGGTCATAGCAGGATTTAAATACAAAGGCGCTGCATTGTACTGAGAGAGATGAAAGTCTTGCGCGGTAGAATTTGAAGAAGATCCAAGAAAGATCGCTACAATTACCGTGAATAGAATCATGGCTTTATAAGACTTACGGATATAATACACATTTCTCATTATCTTTCTCATTTCATTTGATTAATTACCTTATCGTAGCAATGTTACGTCACCCCACAAATGATATAATTTCCCGTCAAGGCCCGTTGCGTAAATCTCAAAATTGTCGAATAGAATGGAATCAATAAAATTGGTTGAGTTTACTGTAGTAATGGCAAGCTCAATCTGAGTGGCACTTAAATAGGTAAAAGAACATGCACTAATATCTCCACCAACGGAATTCTCGACAGTAGCCGTAACGCTTGTTTGGTCAAACTCAAACCCAGCTGGCAAATCAACAATAAGTGTTAAACCTACCTGGTTTTTCTTAAATTTATTGTCATTGTCTTCTGTAATGGCAAAGCTGACAGTTGCGTTTGTAGTAGGGGAGGGTGCATTTTGGCACCAGACCTGATTAAAGCTGGTAATGGAAAAATCGGCACATCCACCGGCAAGCGACTCAGATACTAATCCTGACAATAACAAGAATATCAGGAGCACAACTTTTTGAAATCTAATACACATTATCCATCAGCAATATTTTATATCTGCTCAGCCTGATATAAGATTCGTCCAAATTTAACAAAAAGAATATCTCTGTTTTTATGACGTTGGTCGAATTTGTTGGTTGCCTCGTATTTGCAACTATATTTTAATGTGTAACACCTGATTTAGCCTCCATCAGTGTAAGTATGCCTTCCTTACGTATTTCTTCATTGTTCGCGCACTTTGAGTTGTAAGTAACAACCCATTTGTATTCTCCTTTCTTTATTTCCCTGCCCTTAGGCGTAGTTGCCGTCCAATTCAATGTCACATCATTCGATTCATATTTTAGTTTTCCACCTTTATTGAAGATCTGTAGGCGGTAATTGACCACATCGGTCACGGAGTAGTAAAAGGTGGTATTATTAAAGCCCTTGTATGCAACTGAATCCCTTAAAGGTGTAAATACGGTGGTTTTACCTGCAAGAACCAGGTTTATATCGTCTTTATCAACACAGCCTCCTTTATCAACTTTAACGCTATAATTACCGGATTTACCTACGGTAATTTCTGAAGTGATTTCTCCAGTTGACCATAAGTACTTGGCTCCTTTAATACCGGCGGATAATACATAGGTTTTATCGCAATTTGATATATCCGGACCAAGATCCACGGTAATGGGAGGAACGATGGAGACACCAATTATTCCTATTTCCAATCTCTGAGTGAGTGAATTAAAGATTTGGACTCGATAAGTGCCTGATTCAGTTACATTGATGGACTGCGTAGTCTCACCTGTTGACCACATATAACTTGCATCTGCATAGGTAGGAGCTCGCAATTCTAGTGGACCATTACAAACAGCTGTATCGTTCCCTATACTTATTTCATAGGAACTGGTAACTATATTTGGAAGTCCATAAGTGCTGTACCTATTACCTAAATCAATGGCATTCAATATGTACTTACATCCTGCGCCTTCAGCATTAGGATTCTCAATTACATCTAGAAACGATCCGACCCTGGCAACGTATATTTTCCCATCCGGACCTGATTGCAATGCTCCAAATGAATAATCTTCACTGTTGGCAGTTATGCCGATGCCAGAGTTGGCTAGTTCTTCCTCAGTTTTTGATTCCAGATCGGTTATATTGTACTGCACAATACCGTTAACACCCTTTAAAAATGACACGTACAGCTTTGAATTGTCTGGGGAGAATGAAAGTCCATATGCATATCCTTCAGCTGGAATTTTAATAGCATTCGCTAGAACTCCGGTTTCATTATCAAAGTCGAATAGCTCAATTCCGTTATTCATCCGGTAGCAGATTGCTGATGCCAGTCTCTTTCCATCAGAAGAGGACTTCAGATATCCAATTGACTCGCTATTTTTATTTCCAGTTGTTTTGCCATGAAAAAGACCGATCCTGGTGATGACTGGCTTTCCAATGCCATGTGAGGTTAATGGATACACGTAATACGCGTTAGAGTTCCATTTATGTGATATCACCCAATAATCTGTTCCATTGCTCTGCTTGATAGCGGTAAGCTTTTCCGTTGCCTGGGAAAGCAACCTCTCATTTTTTAAAGTGACTTTTCCTTTTCCCTTGTTAATCTTAAGATCTGGAGCCAAGAAATGTTTGTTATTCCTGAACTGATCAGAGCTATTCTCATCTTCTGTACCCATGTCCACTTTTGTATAAGACAATCCATTGTATCCTGCATCTTCTCCAACTGTAAAAATGTAATAAACTGACAAATTACCAGGTTCTGGAACAATTAGTGCTGATTGAGTGGAAGAAGCGCCACCGTTTAATCCCGATCCGTTCAACATCGGGCTGTGTTCTCTGTCCCATACCGTAATCCCATCCGTGTAAAACAACAGGTTTCCATTATTGTCGGAGATAGAAGCACATCCTTCATTGGTATATAGGTTGCCGTTTTTTATTGCAATTGCCTTTCCGGAGCTAAATGAGATTCCTGCTCCGTTTCCGAAGTACCAGTTATTGGCTTCATACTGGGCCAAAGCGTTAAACGAATGCATCAACGCGATTGCAAATACCAAAACACCTAGCTTTTTCATAACAAGTAGATTTTATGGGGTAGTACCCCTTAATTTCTGATGTATCCTCGTTTTAACGGACAAAAATTGAAAAAGGTTATGAAATTTGACTATTGAACAGAAATAAGCTGAGTAAACAGAGAGACTATCTGATGATTTTGATTTCCGTTCTTCTGTTCTTTTTACGCCCTGAAGGGTTATCTGTGCCATCTGGAAACATATTGGGCGCAATAGGCTTTGATTCACCATAACCTCTAATTATCAGCCTTTCATTAATGATTCCCTGACTGATCAGATATTTTACTACGGAAGCTGATCTTCTTTCTGATAATAACTGGTTATAACGTGCCGGGCCTTTATGGTCTGTATGTCCGGAAATTTCTGCCTTGATATCCGTGTTATCTTTGAGCAATTGTGCAAGCCGTTCAAGCTCGGGGTACGATTCACCTTTGATTGTAGCACGATCAAAATCAAATAATATGTTTTTCAGAAGATATTGCTGGCCCAGTGCTAACTTTTCAGCTGCAGTTGTGTTATCCATGGGATCATCACCTTCAAAAAGAAACTCGGGTTCCTCCGTTTTTTCTTCAGTAACTACCGCTATTTCTTCTACGACGACTGTGCTTGGCGTTGTAATTCTATAAACCCCATCCGCTCCTTTATTAGCCTCAATACGATTTACTTTTGCGTTTTCGTCTGTATACTGTACAACTACCTTATCGAGCATATCCTGGTCGGATACATCAAGAGAGAACAGATAATTTTGATTTTCTCGTAAATCGTTAAAAACAAATACCCTTTCCTTGTTTAAAAAAGATGTCATCAATGTATCTTTATTCTCGCCAAACAAATGAAGTGTATAAGGTATATACTCATACCTGAAATAACCACTGTCATCTGGTTTGGCCAATAAGGTATGGGTTTTACCATAGCCATCTATATACCTAATCTTTAATTCTTCTACCCTGTCGATGTTAAACGCATCCAACAGAAACATATGGCTTTGGTTATCACTGAGGTTCTTGAATTCAAATACTCCTTCCAAAGTCTGAGTTGCATAGGTGAGCGTGTCAAGATTATTACTCATCAAATATAATTTAACAGGACAACCAAGATTATCCAGGCTTCCCGCCTCATTTGGGCATTTATCTTTTGCATCTGGAACTCCGTCATTGTCCACATCAGTGACCGGCTCATCTGCGGGACCATCCTTCTCAATTTGAGATTCGAATTCCTGGGCGATTTCTTCCGAAAGTTCGCTTGAAACAATATATAATTCAGCCTGTAGTTCAATCAATTCTTCCTGCTTGCTTATAATTTCAGAACCTAGCTTTTTTTTCTCTTCTGGTGTGGATGCCTTAGCCAGTCGTTCATTGAGTGCGGCAATTTCCACCTGTAAGTTTTTTATATAGGTTTCAAGTGCAAGCTTTCGTGCTTCTTTGTCATCTTTCCACGCAAACGATTCAGCTGATTTATCCGGGGTTTCCATAATCGCTGCCAGGCTTTGTTCAATAAGTTCCAGCTCTCTTCTCGTGTCCTCAAGAATAATTATCAGGTCCACAATTTCTTCTGGAGTACTTGTCAAGAGTAATTTAGCTTCAAGATCAGTAATAGCATTCTGGGTTCGAACCCAATTACCATCCATCATCAGAACATGTCTATTATCTACCTTTTCTTGTTCAGTTGGATACAGCTGTTCGTTGAGTTCCGCCATCTCTTTTCTTAGATCTTTAATCTGAGAAATTATGTCCACAATCTCTTCCGGGGTTTCTGAGTTTCTAAGCCTCTCCTCGAGTATAACGATTGCTTCTTTCTTTTCCTGAAGGGCGGATTCCAGATTCAATATATGCTGAAAGGATCTATCAATTTCAGTTGTTTTAACCTCATAAATTTTTGCGACTGTTGATGAATCGATTGGTGAGCTCGTTAATGTATCAACATCTATTGCCGTAGTGTTAAAGACAAAAGTGGAGGCCGCTGCTTCGGCTGTTATACTTTCCTCAACTGTTACCGTAAGCTCATAAGTCGTAATCTTATCATTAACTGCAACCAGGTTCTGTTTTTTCTCAGCTATTTGAGCCTCAATAGCGGCAATTTCTGTGGAATCGGTTACAAGCTTAAGCTTCTCCTCCATATCCAGAATATCAATTTCTAGAACTGAAGCTTCATTTTGAAGCGAAGACATACTCTCTTCAGTGCTAAGGCTGGCCTCTATTTCCGAAGCAAGCGCTTCCGCTTCAATCCTTCCAATTTCATCGTTCAGTGCCACTATATCAGACTCCATGAGGTCAATTTCAGCCTGGAGATTAATGGCCTCAGCAGAGTCTGCATTCTCTAGTTTTTCGCGCAACTGATTCAATTCAATACCATTAATTGCTGCCTGTGTTTCGAGGTTATTGATGTAATCTTCCTCTGATATTTTTCCAGCTTCAAGATCGGCCACTGTTGCTTCTGCTTCTAAGAGAGAAGCTTTCAGAAACTCGAGGTTTTCAACTTCTTCTTCTGCCTCTAATTTCTTAGTCTGCTCAGCGACTTCTGAAGAATCTATTATGACCTTTTCCTCAATACCGAGTACATCACGATTGAGCAGATCAGCTTCTACCTGCACTTCCAATACATCTGTGAATTTTGGTTTGATAAAATCCAGAAACACTATCATGTAAATATCCTTACCACCCAATCCACCTGGTTGTGTGGAGGAATAGTATCCTTTAGCCTTGCTGGTGGAAACTATGAAGGAAATATCATCATCGACGGTATTTATGGGGTAGCCAATGTTTTGCGGGGCGCCCCAAGGACCTCCGCTATCTGATGTGCACTTAAATATATCATAACCACCCATGGAATTGTGTCCTTTAGAGCTGAAATACAGGTTTTCTCCATCTCTGTGTAGATAAACCCTACCCTCCTCATATTCTGTATTGATAAGGGCACCTAGGTTTTCTGGTTCGCCCCACTTGCCATCTTCTTGTAAGGTAGATTTATACAGATCTCCCTTTCCAAATCCTCCAGGCCTGTCTGAAGCGAAATAAATGGTCTGGTTATCATTGGTGAAGCTAGCAGAAGATTCGTGATACTCAGAGTTGAGTTTCTTGAGGTTTTTTGGCTTGCCCCATTTTCCATTTTTGAAATTTGAAACAATAGAATCTGTAATGGGTGCCACA
>DTRI01000053.1:0-1976 GCA_012966015.1 Flavobacteriales bacterium
TGGCACGAATCATACGCTGGCAATTCTGAGTAAATACTACTGTATAGGTACGAAAAGTTCTATTCTTGTTCCCAACGCCTTCCCATTCGCATCTTCTAAGTCGCGAACATTCACATTGAGATTGCTCTTATTTTTAGAATTTATTATTCGCAGTCGTTCTCTGGAGATAAACATACCCATTGACTTGTGTTTGGTCTTGTTCGCACTCTGTAGTTCCTGAGCTTTCTTCCTTCCAACTCCATTGTCTTCAATGCTGCACAAGAGCATATCCTCCTGCCTTTTAAGCTCGACTGTAATTTTACCCTTCCCCTCTTTATGCTGCAGGCCATGCCAGATAGCATTTTCCACATGTGGCTGAAGCAGCATGGCCGGAATTCGGTCAAACCCCACATCGATCTCCTCATCAATTATTTTCTTGTAATCAAAGTTATTTTCAAACCGCAATGTGTCTAATTCAACATACAGGTCCAACGCTTTTAGGTCCTCCTCGATGGTAACCAACGGCGTTTCTGAATTGTCAAGAACGCTGCGAACCAAACGGGCAAATTTGCCGAGATACTTTTGGGCTGCATCGGGTTGGTTATCCAGAATGTAGTGCTGTATGGAGGTCATTATATTAAAGGTAAAATGCGGATTGATCTGTGCCCGCAATGCCTTTAATTCCATCTGAATAGCCTTCAGCTCAAACTTAGACTTTTGCTTGAGCTGGTAGCGATTGTAAAGCAAAAAGGCGATCAACAGGATTAGTCCCATCCCTGTCATCAAAATATTCCGCGCGCTGCTTTTCTTTGCCAGCAACAATTCCTTTTGTGATGACTCGAGTTCCTGTAACTCCTTTTCCTTATTAAGAATTTCTATCTCTTTTTCCTTCCTTTGAGTTTCGTATCGGGTTTCCATTTCCGCCATTTGCCTTTCATTTCTTTCGTTATGAATGGAGTCTTTATAGATGGAGTAAAGTTTCTGGTATTTGTATGCGCTATCATATTGTTCGGTTTTCTTGTAGATTAGCGAGTAGTTAAGCAGAGATTCGGTTAACTCGACTTTTTGGTTTATTTCTTTATTTATTTGGTATGCCTTTTTTGTTGATTTCAACGCCAATGCGATCTTATCCTGCTTAAGGAATGCTTTGCCTATATTGTTATATGCAATACTGATTGAGGGTAGAAGTTGATATTCTTCACCTACTGAGATGGCCTTTTTGTAGTATTTAATTGCGCTATCCAATTGGTCGTATTCCAGAAATATGTTGCCGATATTATTTAATCCATTGACCACTTCATTAAAGATGCTGTGATTTCGGTGGATGGATAATGCCTCCCTGAACCTTGTCATGGCTAATTCCCGTTTTCCTATCATGGAGTATAATACCCCGAGGTTGTTTAGGCCACCTGCTACTCCGTACATGCTGTTTGTTTCTCTCTCTATAGCTGTGGATTCTTCCAAATAGTCTATTGCTTTTTGGTATTTCTTCTGTAGGTAGAAAATGTGCGCCATATTGTTTAGGTTCGCAGAAATCCCGGTTTTATTATTATATGCTTCGTTTATTGCTGTTGATTTAATATGATAATCAAAGGCAATATCCAACTTCCCAAATTCAGTATACAGTAAGCCTAAGTTATTCAACGTAGTGGCCTGATCTTCATCGTTGCCAATTTCTTTTTGCAGTTCCAGCGCTAATTTCAATAGCGATTCTACTTCTTCGCGTTTGCCGAGGCTTAGATAAATGAGTGCAATAGTGTTTAATGCAGTGGCTTTGTCTTGTTTAAAACCCCCATTATCAGCAATTTGGATGACACGTTGTGCATAATTCAGGGCTTTTTGGTCGTCATTTCCGCGATAAGTTGTCGCTAATTCGTTTAGTATAAGCGTTCGGGTGCCGTCATTAGCCGCCCTGTCCAATTCAATTAACAAGCTGTCAACGTTTGATTGATGTTGAGGATAACTAACTACCGGTACCAAGAGTAGATATAACAGTA
>DTRI01000053.1:1986-4928 GCA_012966015.1 Flavobacteriales bacterium
CATGCAGGAAAGATACAAAACTGATATAAGTAGTTGGTTCTACAGGTTGTGTGGTTTCCCAAAATTCAGTTACATGGCAGTGGGGTACCCCTTGTTACTGTTCCATCCATATTTTGGGTGCTGACCATGCAGTACATCCATATGATCGTCACGGTAGGTTTTCGCTAAAATACTGCCAGCGGCAATACTCATGAACTTAGCGTCACCTTTAATAATACAATGGTGGGTTATTGTGTTATATGTGATAAATCTGTTTCCGTCAATTAGAAGGGCGTGCGGCACTACAGATAACTGTTCAATAGCTCTATGCATAGCGAGGTAACTTGCATTAAGAATATTGATTTGGCTGGTATCTTCTTTTGTTGAAACCAGGGCTTGTTCCAATGAATCAACTCTCTTGCTGTTATCTGCATGTGTGATTTTAGCACAGAAAAGGAATAAGACAAAAAGCAAATAGCAAATGCGTAAACGAATCAAACTGTTGGGCGGTTGAAAAATTAATAATGGACTTACTATTTTTATTTTATATGACGGGGGTGAACCGCATTAACAAATATATGATAAATGAATGTCACATAAATATCCATGAAACTCTTCTTGAGTCGCGGGTTGCGCTGGTGTAACTTGACCACAAAATTCTTACATTCGTCACTCGTGATTATCGAATAATCAAAGACGAGAATTTAAATGGAGAATATTACCATAAAAGACAAGGAGTTCGAGCTTTATATAACTTCCGAGAAGATTCAAGAAGCTGTAGGTGGTTTGGCTGCAAGGATAAATGAAGAGCTGAAGGGAGAAAACCCATTATTCATCAGTGTACTGAACGGATCTTTCATTTTTGCAGCAGATCTGCTGAAGAAAGTCAAGATTGATTGTGGCATTTCATTTATCAAGCTTGCCTCCTATCATGGAACGTCTAGCACAGGAGACTTAAGAACTTTAGTGGGACTTGATGAAGATATTAGAGATCGCTCTGTAGTTATCATAGAGGATATTGTGGATACAGGAAACACCATTGTCAATCTGGTAGATCAACTAAAATCCATGGGGCCCAGCCAAATTAAGATCGCTACACTCCTATTTAAGCCAGCCTCCTATGACAAAGACATAATTATAGACTACAAGGCACTTGAAGTTCCCAATGATTTTCTGGTCGGCTATGGCCTGGATTATGATGGTTTAGGAAGAAACCACGAACACATTTATTCACTGGTAAGTACATAAACTATTATCATGTTTAATTTGATTTTATTTGGTCCTCCCGGAGCAGGGAAAGGCACACAATCCGAAAAACTAATAGAGCAATACAATTTGATCCACCTCTCTACAGGAGATATTCTGAGAAGTGAAGTTGCTGCTCAGACAGAGCTTGGCTTACAGGCAAAGAAATTGATGGACCGTGGCGATTTAGTACCGGATGAGATAGTTATTGAGATGATTCGCTCGAAAGTGGAAGCCGGGCTCGATGCAAATGGTTTCATCTTCGATGGCTTTCCGAGGACAGTAGCACAAGCCGAAGCGCTAGATATTCTTCTATCCAACTTAGGAATTTCTATATCCTGTTTTCTGGCGCTTGCTGTTGATGAGGAAGAGCTGATTAATAGGCTGTTGAATAGAGGAAAGGATTCCGGGCGGGCTGATGACGCAGATGAAAACATCATCCAGAACAGAATCGCAGAATATGTAAATAAAACTGCTCCACTTATAGGCTACTACAAGGGGCAGGGCAAATTCAAGGATGTTGTAGGTACGGGCAGTGTTGACGATATATTTAATCGTCTGTGTGAATCAATCGATGTCCTAATTAACTAGCCATGTCCTCCTCGAATTTTATCGATTATGTAAAGGTTTGCTGCAGATCGGGCAATGGAGGGGCGGGGTCCACTCATTTTTTTCGTGATAAATTAAATGCTAAAGGAGGCCCTGACGGAGGCGATGGAGGAAAAGGTGGTGATGTAATCCTAAGAGGAAACAAGCAGCTTTGGACCTTACTGCACTTAAAATACCACAAGCACATATATGCTAAACACGGTGGTGCAGGAGGTAAGTCCAGGAAGCATGGAGCAAATGGTGAAGACGCCATCATTGAAGTTCCGCTTGGCACCATTGCACGTGATTCTGAATCGAAAGAATTGGAATTGGAGATTACTGAAGATGGTGAACAAAAAATATTAGTAAGCGGTGGCCGCGGTGGATTGGGTAATGACCATTTCAAGTCAGCCACGAATCGGACGCCAAAATACGCTCAACCCGGCGAACCTTTTGTAGAGTCCTGGAAAATTCTGGAATTAAAACTTCTGGCAGATGTGGGGTTGGTAGGATTTCCAAATGCTGGAAAATCCACCTTATTATCTACTGTGTCAGCCGCAAAGCCAGAAATTGCAGACTATCCTTTTACGACGTTGGTGCCAAATCTTGGAATTGTTTCTTGCCGTGATGATCAGTCATTTGTAATGGCTGATATCCCGGGAATTATAGAAGGCGCACACGAGGGCAAAGGACTCGGCGTGCGCTTCTTAAGGCATATTGAAAGAAACTCCATGTTGCTTTTTATGGTGCCCTCTGATTCGGATGACATCGAAAAGGAATACAACATACTGGTGGATGAACTCCGTCTTTACAACCCCGAGCTATTAGACAAATCGAGGGTGTTGGCAATCTCAAAGTGTGATTTACTCGATGAAGAATTAACTGAGGAAATTGAAAGAGACTTACCGGATGTTCCGCATATTTTTATTTCATCTGTTGCCAATAAAGGAATTGCTAAATTAAAGGACATACTCTGGGGCCAACTAACAGATATAAACTGATATGATTGATTTCATAACTGCGGCGGACACAAAGCTCTTTATGTTTCTCAATGGGATGCACAGCGAGCTCATGGACCCACTTATGGTGCTGATATCTGGAAAGTTTGAATGGATTCCATTGTACATATT
>DTRI01000054.1 GCA_012966015.1 Flavobacteriales bacterium
TCATTTCAAATCTGATGTCTGGTTTATCGGAACCATAGGTGTTTATAGCTTCATCGTATGTGATTCTTTGGAAATCTACCAGATCAATATTGAGAATATCTTTGAACAGCAATTTCATGAATGATTCAAATGTGGAGAGCACATCGTCCTGTTCAACAAACGACATTTCACAATCTATTTGTGTGAACTCAGGCTGCCTGTCGGCTCGTAAGTCTTCATCGCGGAAACACCTGACAATTTGAAAATATTTATCAAAACCACCAACCATAAACAGTTGCTTAAATGTTTGTGGTGATTGCGGCAGGGCATAGAACTGTCCCTGGTTCATTCTGGATGGTACTACAAAGTCGCGGGCGCCTTCAGGGGTAGATTTAATTAAATAGGGCGTTTCAATTTCCAGAAAACCTACAGCATCCAAAAGATCTCTTGTAACCTTCAATACTCGATGTCTTAACTCTATATTTTTCTTTACCGGACCCCTTCTAAGATCGAGGTATCTATATTGCATTCGAAGCTCTTCGCCGCCATCAGTTTCATCCTCAATTAAGAATGGAGGTGTTTTAGATAGGCTCAGCACCTCAAGTTTTTCAGCTAAAATCTCTATGTCACCAGTAGCCATATTCGGATTCTTGTTGCTTCTCTCGACAACTTTACCAGAAACTTTAATCACAAATTCTCTCCCTAGCCCACGCGCTTCTTTGCACAGGCCTTCGTCTACTTCCATGTTGAAAACAATTTGAGTGATGCCATAGCGGTCTCGAACATCGATAAAAGTCATGCCTCCAAGGTCCCTGGATTTCTGCACCCATCCACAAATTGTGGTTTCAGCCCCAACGTTATCAATGGTCAACTCTCCGCAAGTATGTTCTCTTAACATGGTTGTAGATTTGTGAGGACGAAATTAAAAATAAATGCGGTAAGGAATGGGGGATTGCTCTGAGAAAAAGAGTGGTTGCAAATAACTTATACCTTTGTCGCTCTCAACCTCAAAAGTTGCAGCATGTATTCGGAAAGAACTTATAATGTAATGGAGAAGATCTTTAATGGTCTGGTATGGAGCATTCCCACGGATAATAAGTCAATATTCATCACTTTTGATGACGGCCCTATCCCGGAAGTTACGCCGTGGGTACTGGATACCTTAAAGAGGTTCGATGCAAAAGCCACGTTCTTTTGCCTGGGGAAAAATGTAGAGAGTAACCCAGAAATATACCAACGCATTTTAACTGAAGGGCACGCTGTGGGAAATCATACGCATAATCATGTAGATGGGTGGAAAATTGGCAAAAGGAGATACGTGGCGAATATTAACAAATGTTCCGAATGGGTTGACTCAAGACTCTTTCGTCCTCCATATGGGCGTCTTCTTCCGGCACATTATAAGATGATCAAAAACAATTATTCTGTGGTTATGTGGAATGTGCTTTGCGGCGACTTCGACAAAAGGCTGACGGGGGAAAGGTGCGTGGATAATGTGATCTTGAATACAAAGCCGGGGTCAATTATATTGTTTCACGATAGCGTCAAAGCCAATGACAGGCTTCGTTATGCACTTCCGCGAGTTCTGAAATATTATGCAGAGAAAAATTATTCTTTCAAGCCAATTGTGAACGGCTTTTAGGCCTTTACGTTCTGTTCAATGATATCCTTCAAGGTTGCGATCCAACGAGGATGTCCATTTAAGCTCTCTATCAACTGCACTTGTTCCCCACCGTGTTCCTGGAATAATGCGTTGTACTCAATAGAGATTTCATAAAGTGTTTCCAGGCAATCAGCGACAAAAGAAGGAGAGAATACCAATATTTTTTTAACACCGCTTTGAGCCAATCTAATGAGCTCATGATCCGTATATGGCCTTAACCAGGGGTCTTTTCCCAATCTGGATTGAAATGAAATCGTGTAATTTTTTTCAGGTAGATTCAACTCGTGGGCTATTTTCCTGGTTGTATCATAGCAAGTGGCTCTGTAACAGTGTCGATTGGATTCATTTACTTCTTCTGTGCAATGAAAATCTTTGCAATTCCCACTGCCATGATGTTTCTCTAAGTGCCTTTCGGGCAAACCGTGATAGCTAAAGAGCACGTGGTCATAATTATCAATGTTCGCTGCCCGTGCCCGTTCTACCCAGCTTGCGATAAAGCCCGGATGCTGGTAAAACTGCTTGATATATTGAATGGGCGGTGGGTTTTTATGCTTATCATATTCTGATTGAACTTTTTGTAAGGAAGATTCAGAAGCAGAAGCAGTGTATTGAGGATACAACGGAATACATAATATGTGGTCGACTTTACTATCGATCAATTTCTTAAGGGCGGATTGTACGCTAGGTTGCTGATAGCGCATGGCCAATTCAACGCGAAATTCATCGCCCAAAGATTCTTGCAATTTATAGCAGGTCTCATAGCTGTTAAATTTCAAAGGCGAGCCTTTGTCGGTCCAGATTTCTTTGTAAAGTGCTGCTGTTTTAGGCGAACGAAAGGGAACGATTATAAAATTGACCAGAAAGTAGCGTTTTAAATAGGAGAAGTCTATTACAAAAGGGTCGTTCAAAAACTCTGTCAGGTAAGCCTTAACATCTGAGGTGGAGGGACTATTTGGAGTACCCAGGTTAACCAGTAAAACTCCCGTCTTCATAATAAATCGATTGTTATTACCACTACTGAGGCACTCAGCGCACTAAGTCTGCCTGCCGGACAGGCGGGTTGCGCTAAGTCATATCTCGTCCATTCTATTAAGAAATTTTGCTCACCTCGCTTGCTCATCATTTCCATTATCTCATCTTGGTGTTTCTGTGTGTCCACCGTGTCTTAGTGGTGAAGCGTGAATCTCCATTAGGTATGGATAGCCCGTTTCTCTGTTGCATCCAACGCGGCCTCTTTAATGGCCTCCGTGAATGATGGGTGTGCGTGGCAGATTCGGGCAATATCTTCTGCGGAAGCCCTGAACTCCATTGCTACCACAGCCTCTGCAATCATATCTGCAGCGCGCGGACCGATCATGTGAACTCCCAGGATTTCGTCGGTTTCGGCGTCTGCAAGGACTTTAACAAAGCCTTCCAAATCCATGCTGGCCCTCGCTCTTCCGCTCGCTTTAAAGGGAAATGATCCAGCTTTATATTTTACACCATCTGCTTTTAATTGTTCTTCCGTAAATCCTACGCCGGCAACTTCTGGCCAGGTATATACTACGCTGGGGATGAGATGGTAATTGATGTGTGGCTTCTGGCCCACAATCTTCTCCGCAAGATAAACACCCTCATCTTCCGCCTTGTGTGCCAGCATGGCGCCTTTCACCACATCTCCGATGGCATAGATTCCCTTCACATTGGTTTCGAGCTCATCATTTACATCAATCCGGCCCCTGTCGTCGAGTGTAACCCCTGCATTGTCTAATGCCAATCCTTTCGTATAAGGACTTCTTCCCACGGCCATTATACAATAATCTCCTTTAAAAGAAACTGCTTTTCCAGATTTATCTTCGGCAGTAATGCTTACCACTTTGCCTTTTACCGTTGCGCCTGTTACTTTGTGATTCATATAGAATTCCATGCCAAGGCCTT
The DNA here is from genome assembly GCA_012966015.1 of Flavobacteriales bacterium. GTDB lineage: Bacteria > Bacteroidota > Bacteroidia > NORP154 > NORP154 > NORP154. The sequence continues at coordinate 3,560 of DTRI01000054.1, forward strand.
TCAGTGTTTTTTGCAGCTCTTTGCCGAGTGATTTGTCCATAGTAGGAATGACACCATCCATAAATTCTAATACAGAAACCCTGGCTCCTAATCGGGCAAATACCGATCCCATTTCCAATCCGATGATTCCACCTCCAATAAGTACGAGGTGTTTGGGAACTTCCGTAAGGTTCAACGCTTCTGTAGAGGTTATTATTCGCTTCTTGTCAATTTCAATTCCCGGGAGTGAAGTGGGCTTGGAACCTGTGGCAATAATGGTCTTGTCGGTCTCTATTTTTTGCTTTTTACCTTTTTGGGGTGTAACCGCTATGGTGTTTTTATCGATGAAAGATCCCGTACCGTGAATCACATCTATCTTGTTTTTCTTCATCAGGTAAGCAATGCCGTCGCAAGTTTGTTGCACCACTTCATTCTTTCGCTTAATCATTTGCTTCAGATCCATCTTAAGATCCTTGAGCTTTATGCCATGGGTACTGAATTTTGACTCCGCATTGTGGAAGTGTTCGGAAGAATCCAGCAGCGCTTTTGATGGAATGCAACCGACATTTAAACAGGTTCCACCCAAAGTGGGATATTTCTCGATGATTGCGGTTTTCATACCGAGCTGGGCACACCTTATTGCGGCCACATAGCCGCCAGGTCCCGAACCGATTACTGTGATATCATACTTGCTCATACATTTAGAATTTTAATTGCACGAAGAACGCCTCTCGTACAGGTAACACAAATATCAATAATATTTCAGAGATGGCTTATTAGACGGATCGGATCAGGCCGGCTTCTTTCGATCATATATCGATATTGCCATCGAATAGAGCAGTAAAATAATAGCTGTAAACGATGCGATGCGTCCAAGGTAATCTCCATGCTTCGTGTAAAATGTCAATGTGTCGTTTGAATTCAACTCCGTATGCAGTGTCTCAGCTGTCCACCAGCCGGCGCTTTGAATATATTCTCCTCTCTGATCAATAAAACAGGAAATACCCGTGTTAGCCGATCGTGCGATGCTTCTTCTGGTTTCAATAGCCCTGAGGCGTGCATAAGCCAGGTGCTGCGCATAACCAGGTCCGTCACCCCACCAGCCGTCGTTGGTGATGATAAAAATTAAATTAGCTCCTGCCTTTACATATTCCCCAACATATTCTCCATAAATGGATTCATAACAGATAACAGGTGCAATCTTAATTTTTCCATTGTGTGATGTAAATACCTCGGCTTCTTCCTGACTTCCGAGGCTTCCTATCGTTCCTCCTAAATCCAGCGCAAGACTCTCTAATGGTTTGAGGAAGGAAGCAAATGGCATTTTTTCTACACCTTGTACCAGTTTTGATTTATGATAGAATTCAATATTCTCCGTGTTATTTATCTGAATTGCAGCGTTATATGCGTCGTACCATCGGGTATTGTTACTGAATTGCCTGGCCGTGGCAGATCGTTCTTCACTTTCTTCAAATAAATAATAGGATGTCAACCCGGAAACAAAATTGAGCTGGGGATGATCAGCTATGATTTTTTTAATTCTTGGAATGGTAATAGATCTTTCCAGGTCATTCTCCCAAATATCCTCAGTTAACGCTGTTTCGGGTGCTATCAGATAGTCAGACGCACTCAATTGGTCGGCGCTCACTAAGAAGAGCATAGAATCCAGCTGCTCCTCAAAACCCAGCCCATATTTTTCGAAATACGGATCTACATTGGGTTGAATAATGGTGATGGTAACAGGGTCTTTTTTCTCCTCGTAATTAGAGTAGATGTACATGGAGCAAAATATCGGAACCAAAAGAATCAATATGAAGGAGCTGATTTTTAATCGGTTTTCCTTAATTGATATTTGGTCGTTGATGGCTTTATCCAATATTTTATAAATTGTAATATTCACGAGCAATATCCAAATGGACCCACCAAATACCCCCGTGTATTCGTACCATTGCACCCAGTGAACCGTATTGGCAAAGCCGTTTCCCAAGGTCATCCAGGGCCAGGTGAGCTCCCAATGGAAGTGCAGGTACTCAAAAGCTACCCAGTACAATACCAGGCCAATATACCCTTCTTTTGATCCTATTTTTTTTCGTGTATAGTGAAAGAAATGAAATACCAGGGCCATCAAACTGGAGTTGAGCAAAACCGCAAAGAGGTACACCAACAATTTCGTCTCTATCCCTTCAGAAACCATGTATAGCCAATAGGCAGACAGCCCATTGAACAGCATGAAGGACAGAAATGTTATTCCATAAGTGCTACCCTTTTCAGATCGGAAAATGGAATTCTCCACAAAAAGTATCGGAACAAAAGCTATAAAAAGAAGTGGTGAGAACCCTCCGATTCCAGGCCAGGCAAGCGCGAGCAAAAGGCCGCTAAAGGCGGATAGTAATATTTTGTATGATTTAGTCAATGGGGTGAAGTTATTAAATGATTCCTGTTTTCTTAGTTCAATTGCAATTCTACAACTGAGAACTGCCTTTGCTGGCAGGCAGGCTTCACTGAGTCAGACTTTGACTAAACCAATAAATTTACTGGTTCAATTCAAGTACGCTGGAGTATTATTGTCTCTTCTTAAGGAATGTAGTTGCACACGGCTCAACTTGGGCAGAGGTTATTATTGGAGAAAGTAACAATCCCATCCCCAATAGACTGAATATGATTCTCCTCATTCCTTCTGTGCGGATTAATTTATTTAAAAGTATAAAAACTATGCTTTTTCCAACGTGAATCCAAACGTAGATCCCACATCCGGCGTGCTGCGCACCGTAATGGTTTGTTCGTGTGCTTCAATAATGTGTTTTACGATCGATAGCCCGAGTCCGGTACCGCCTTGTTCTCGTGACCGGCTTTTATCAACACGATAGAATCTCTCAAACAAGCGAGACAGGTGTTTTTCCTCTACGCCTATTCCATTATCCGTGATTTCTATTAATATGTTTTCATTCATGTCATAATACCCAACCATCGTCTTCCCACCTTCTCTACCATAAATTATAGTGTTGGTTATTAAGTTAACCAACACTTCTCGAATTCGGCTTCTATCACCTTTTACCATGAAGGGCTTGTCACAGTCTTCTTTGAACGAGAATGTCAGCTCTCTGAGGTCAGCTCTCAATTCAAGTGAACTGAAAACCTCCGAAGTAAGGTCATGCACATCAAATTTTACATATTCAAGATCCATTTTCTCATGTTCAAGGCTCGATATTTTTTCAAGATCGTTAATTACCGCGTTCATCCTGTCTATGTTTTTTGACGCTTTGTTCAGGTAGTTTAAGTTTATCTTTTCGTCTTTCAATCCACCATCTATGAGTGTTTCAATGTATCCTTGTAGATTGAAAACAGGAGTCTTAAGCTCATGGGATACGTTTCCTAGAAACTCTTTCCTGAACTCTTCTAGCTTTTTTAACTGCTCAATTTCTGTGTTGCGGTCTTGCTCCCACGCTGTAACCTCTTTTTCAACACTATCAATTAAATTACTGCTCAGATCAATGTTCCTGGATATGCTTCCCTTGGCGGATTTTGAATAATGTATGTGCTTATAAATAAGTTTGATCTTTCTGTATATGAATTTCTCAATCAGATAGTACACAATGGCATATCCAAATAGTAATGAAACCACTGGCGGGAAAATAATTATATACCAGGGAAGATTCAGGACAAAATAATTTTCGAGAACAAGGAGCGCAAAAAGTACGAGTACCGAGATGATGGCACAGGCACTTATTGCAATTTGGTTTGGAGTCAGGTTCTTCATCTGGTTATTTGACGATTTTTATTAATTCTGTCAGATGTATCTCGCCGGTAATCACCCTCCTATGTACCAGCCGATTTGACAGGGCTCGTTTCATGTTACAATAAGTTTATAACCAACTCCTTTGATGGTTTGTATTCTTTGATCCCCAATTTTTTCTCTGAGTTTCCTGATATGCACATCTATTGTTCTGTCGCCAACAACAACATCTGTCCCCCAAACCTCTTCTAAAATGGAATTTCGATCAAATACTTTTCCAGGCTTCGAACTTAAGAGCTCCAACAGCTCAAATTCCTTCTTGGGCAAGACTATGTCTTTTCCCTCCACAATGGCTACAAATCGCTCCTTATCAACTACAACGGAGGTGGTGCTGTCTGTTTTTACTGACTTACCCCTTCTGAGAAGTGCTTTAATTTTGCTGATAAGCACCTTGGGTTTTATGGGTTTGGTAATATAATCATCCGCACCAGCTTCCAGGCCATTGATCTGAGAGAAGTCTTCACCTCGCGCTGTCAGGAATGCAATAATCGTAGAGCTGAGGGCGTCAATTTTTCGTATTTGAATACAAGTCTCTATTCCATCCAGCTCAGGCATCATTAAATCAAGTAGAATTAAATCCGGATTGATATTAATCGCACTCGCTATTCCCTCCTGGCCATTATTTGCAGTATGAACTTCATACCCAACTTTTAACAGGTTATAGCTCAGAAAATCTAAAATATCGGGTTCGTCGTCGACCAACAGAATTCTGGCGCTCATTAGCAGTAGATTTAAGCAACTAAGTTAGAACTATTCTGACTTAAAGGATAACGGATTATAAGGGTGAGAATGGCTTTAGAGTGCAACTTCCAGCTGCAATCGAAATAGGAGCTGGTCATCGGAGTTCTCCTGTTGGTAATAGGAAATGTCTCCCTGGACCTTCAAATTGTGGCCAACTATGTATTTTGAGATCGCGAAGGTTACCATAGAGAGATGTTTATTTCCCGTTATTCTCTCAGGAATAATTGAGGTGTACCGTCCAGCGAATTCCCAATTACTCTTAAGGACGTAGCCGACTTGTGTGTTTAATCCGATTCCAGTGTAGAAAGACTCAATTTGTGTTCCTGTAGAATCGATAATTTCCGGAGATTTTGTTGTGCTCCTGTTTGCATATTCAGCCATAATTGAAAGCCCTTTGTATTTGAACATCAAATCAGCAAAAAATGTGGTTATGTCCCTCATCTCAGACAGCTCATCGCCTGTCTGTCCCCTCTCCCTTATCGCGTTGTCATTGTAATCGTAGGTAAATCCCAGTGCGAGCTTCACTTTTTCTTCGCGTTGTAAATCACCGCCTACATAGTCTCCATTTCCAGAGAATACCCCGAATGGCAATATTTCAATCCGCTCCGTATAATCATAACCTGATTTGCCGCTCAGCGTGATATAGTTCATTCCTTCACCCACTGAGGCGGAGATTATCTCTCTTATGACCACGGATCCCAATGAGAAATGATGTCGAAGCTGTAGTCCCTGATCTCTATCGAGTTGATACCTGGCGTTTAATAAAGAGCGGTCGACAAACTGCAGTTTTTGGGATGAAATAACCCGTTCACGATTGCCGGGCAATTTTGTCTGCCCTGCCCAAAGACTGAAGTTTCCCGCAAAATTCCACTTTAGAACAGCGTCCAGAATCTGAGCGTTTGGCAAATCATACTCAATCTTATACACGATTTTTGGTGAGAATACATAGCCATCCAGTTTTAATCGTGCCCTTCTCAGATAGAATCTGTCCTCATATATTTCTCCAGTAAATGCGGTGTCATTCGTAAGCGTATTTATTCCCTCATATTGGGTCTGAAAACGAATGCCAAACTTTACACTAAAGGACGAGTCTTTGGCCATTCCCTGAATGCCTTTCCCAAATACGTTGTGTATTGTGCCTTGGGAGAAGCCTTGTAACTCAAATAGAATGAGTAAAGAGGAAAGTAGAAGATAATATGCTGTTTTCATTGCTTATTACGTCATTTCTGCGGACAAATATGAAACATAATTCTTTCCATAAAACCGTTCACCAGCAGATTTAACAATTTCTTAATATTCAAATCGCTTTAGATTTAAGGGGTATTTATATTTTCGTCAAGGCAAATTTTAAATCGACTGAAATGAATTTTTCTTTATTGGATTTTTTAGAGCTGCTAGGTGCCCTGGGCTTCTTTATTTATGGAATGAAGGTAATGAGCGAGGGCATCCAAAAGGTGGCAGGAAGCAAAATGCGTCAGATTCTCAGTGTGATGACATCAAACAGATTTTTGGGTGTTTTTACTGGGTTTCTTATTACCGGCTTATTGCAATCTTCTTCGGCAACAACAGTTATGGTGGTTAGCTTTGTAAATGCCGGCCTACTAACCCTGGTGGAGTCGGTTGGCGTAGTTATGGGTGCTAACATTGGAACTACCATCACCGCCTGGCTCATCTCCATATTTGGGTTTAAAGTGAAAATAGCTGCGGTAGCCTTACCCATTATAGCGATTGGTTTTCCATTAATGTTTTCAAATCGCGGCAACCTGAAATCATGGGCTGAAGTTATTATTGGGTTTGCACTCTTGTTTTTAGGACTGAACGCGTTAAAGGAATCTGTGCCGGATTTAAGGGAAAACCCCGAGGTGCTGGAGTTCTTATCGGGTTATGCGAGTATGGGCATGTTATCCCTGCTCACGTTTATTGGAGTGGGGACGATATTGACACTTGTGGTACAGTCCTCTAGCGCGGCCATGGCCCTAACACTGGTAATGTGCTACGAGGGCTGGATACCATTTGAAATGGCAGCTGCCATGGTATTGGGCGAAAATATAGGCACTACGATAACGGCGAACTTGGCGGCGATGATCGGTAATGTTCACGCCAAAAGAGCGGCAAGGGCACACTTTATTTTCAATGTATTTGGAGTGGTTTGGATGTTCTTCATATTCAGATTTTTCCTGAGTGGGATAGACAGTTTTATGCTGAATAATTATGGAGTTTCGCCGCTTAACCGTGAGGATTTCACTTCTATTCCTATCGCCCTTTCACTATTTCACACATCTTTTAATATTATCAATGTATTGCTGCTGATCGGATTTACACCAATCATTGCTAAAGTAGCAGAGCGGATGGTTCCTTCCCGAGGAGATGTTGATGAAGAAACGAAGCTCGAATATATAGGCGGCGGTATCTTGGCAACTCCAGAACTCTCTATACTGGAGGCTAAAAAGGAGATCAGGAAGTTTGGCAAGATCACTGACCGTATGTTCGGATTTGTAGGTGAGTTAATTGAAAACGAGGACAGGAAGATATTTGATGAGGCCATGGGAAGAATTCAGAAATACGAGGATATTACAGATAAGATGGAGATTGAAATAGCTGAGTATTTGACGAGGGTAGCTCAGGGCGAATTGAGCGAGGAAACATCCGTCAGGATAAGAAGTATGATAAGTATGATCAATGATATGGAGAGAATTGGCGATATCTGTTATCAGATGTCTAAGACGTTAGAAAGAAAGAATGATCAAAATGCCCAATTTTCTTCAGAGCAAGATGAGGGGTTGGTGAGAATAATGAAAGTGGTAAACGAAGGTTTTGAAACCATGAATAATAACATTGATGAAGGATTTGGTCAGGTGAATATTCGGCAGGCAGAGCTTCATGAAGTGACCATCAATGAAACGCGGGATAAACTGAGAACCGAACATTTAATGCGTGTGGCCAAATCAGAGCACTCCTTCGAAAGTGGTCTGTTTTACAGCGATTTATTCATGTCTTGTGAAAAGATTGGGGATCACATTTTCAACATCAATGAAGCTATTGTTGGGCTAAAATAGGCTACAAGACTATTTCAGGAGTCGTAATTATGTTGCTCACATGCAGTGCCCTGTCCTTGATGTACAGCTCATAGTACATTGTATCATAAGGATATTTTGGAATTTGATCCTTATATAAGTTGATATCAATATCTATTTCACCTCTTAAAGTTTTATTTTGACTCTCGGGGGTGAGATAAGGAATTCTAAAGTTAAGGGTATCCATATCCGTAAGCACGGGTGCTCCGGCAGAGATTCCGATTCTATAAATAAATATGTTAAAATCGTAAGGGTATTGTGTTTCGGATTGATAGAGTCCAATATCACCATCACCATCCGTAAAACGAATGGTCAAAAGTCCTAAATGAGTGACATTGGTCAACAGGTCCATAGAATCCGTGAACGTGTAAGCAACAAATTCAATTTGAGGCTCATCCGGGAACTTCTGACTTTGAATGCATGATGAAATAATTGTCGAGGTAACAATTATTAATAATAAACCCTTAAACGTTATTTTTGATACAAATGCCATCTCCATTAACTTTCAATCAATAAAGTTACCAAATACCAAACGAATAGCGGTCCTTTTTGGTATAAAGCCACATGATGAAGCATCTTACAGAGAACATATTCTCAATAAATAGTCAGGAGCAGCTGGAAGCACTTTCTCTGGAAACATTCAAATTCCAGTATGAGAACAACCAGGTTTATCAGGACTTTGTCGATAATCTCGGCATTGGAATTCAGGATGTGTCATCAATCCTCGATATTCCTTTCTTACCAGTTGAAGTTTTTAAAACGCAACGGGTGGTTGCGTCGGCGCGTAAACCAGAGGCAATATTCACAAGTAGTGGTACCAGTGGCGGCACTAACTCCCGACATGAAATAATTGACCTCTCCATTTATGAAAATAGTTGTACTGCCTGTTTTGAACACTTTTATGGCAAGCTGTCTGATTTCTGTATTCTGGCGCTACTGCCTTCCTACCTTGAAAACGCAGAGTCATCTCTGATATATATGGTCAATTATTTCATGCAAAACGGCGCAAACCAAGAGAGTGGCTTCTATCTCAATAATGTGAACGAATTGCTGGAAAAGCTAAAGGTGCTTTCAAATAAAGGTGAGCGCATATTACTATTTGGGGTGTCTTTTGCGCTTCTCGATTTAATTGAGAAGGTGAGCAGCCTGAGCATTGACTGGAGCAATGTTACCGTGATGGAAACGGGAGGGATGAAGGGTAGGAGGGAGGAAATCATTCGGGAAGATCTGCACAACCGGCTAAAAGAAGTAATAGCCGTGGGGCATATTCATTCTGAATATGGAATGACAGAATTGCTTTCACAATCATACTCTAAAGGCGAAGGTATATTTTACAGCCCCCCATGGAAAAAAATTCTGATTCGAGATGTAAACGACCCCTTGAGCTATGTTGAAAATTGCCGAAGGGGCGGCATCAATATTTTAGATCTTGCCAATGTGTATTCATGCTCTTTTATTGCTACCGCTGATCTGGGAGTGGCGTACGAGAATGGTTCTTTTGAAGTGTTAGGCCGTTTTGACAACAGTGATCTACGAGGTTGTAATCTGCTCTTGGAGCCAGTGTAGATTAACCGACTGTTACCAGATGGTAATTCTTCTTTCCTTTCTGAACTAAAATATACTTATCATTCAGCAGATCGCCGGAATCCACTGAGTAATCTTCACTTTCGACCTTTGTTTTGTTAATGCTTATTCCACCGCCGCTAATACTCCTTCTCGCCTCGCCTTTAGAAGCCAATACATCTGTTTTTTCGGCGAGAAATTCTACGATTCCAACACCGTTTTCAATGTCCTCTTTTGAAATGCTCGATTGCGGCACTCCTTCAAAAATGTCTAGCAAGCTCTCTTCTTTAAGATCTCTCAGCGCTTCAGCTGTTCCTTTTCCAAATAGTATTTCAGAGGCGGTAATAGCGGTTTTGAGGTCGTTCTCGGAATGTACCCGAATAGTAATCTCTTCAGCCAATAACTTTTGGAGCCCTCTTAAATGTGGAGCCTCCGCGTGTTGTTTTTCGATTTTTTCAATCTCTTCTTTGGTCTTGGTAGAGAATATTCGGATATACTTTGATGCATCTTCATCAGATGAATTGAGCCAAAACTGGTAGAATTTGTAGGGTGATGTCTTCTCAGGATCCAGCCAAATATTCCCCTCCTCGGTTTTCCCGAATTTTGTTCCATCGTTCTTGGTGAGCAGGGGGCAGGTTAGGGCAAATACCTTTCCACCCTCTTTTCTTCTGATGAGCTCTGCGCCGGACGTAATATTTCCCCATTGATCGGAGCCGCCCATTTGAAAGAGGCAGTTCTTATTCTTAAACAGCCATAAAAAATCATAACCCTGAAACAGTTGGTAGGAGAATTCAGTGAAAGACATTCCGCCATCCAGCCGGTTTTTAACAGAATCTTTCGAGATCATATAGCTAACCGTTAGGTGCTTTCCGATTTCTCTGAAAAACTCAAAAATCTCCATTCCCTTGTAAAAGTCATAGTTGTTAATCATTTCGGCTTTGTTGTCTCCCGAGTCAAAATCGAGAAACTTACCAAGCTGATCCTTTATTCGGTTCACATTTTTATTCAAGGTTTCTTCGTCCAGCAGCTGTCTTTCTTTGTCTTTTCCAGAGGGGTCACCAATCATACCTGTAGCTCCACCAACTAGCGCAATGGGTTTATGGCCTGCACGCTGATAATGTACAAGGAGCATTATGGGCACGAGATTACCAACGGTGAGTGATGGCGCAGTGGGGTCGAAGCCTATGTATCCTGTAGTCGAAGCTTCACTCAGCTGCTCTTCCGTTCCGGGAATAATGTCCTGTAACATTCCCCTCCATTTTAATTCTTCGACAAACTTCATATAGGATGTATTGGCCTCGGCCTCAAAGATAATTAAATAAGGTATTTTTATTCTATGGTATTGGTAACGGGTGGGACCGGATTGTTGGGAGCTCGAATAATATTTGACCTGGTTAATGCCGGGGTAGAAGTTCGTGCTTTAAAAAGAAACTCCAGCGACCTTTCAATCATTGAAGCCACATTCGGATTTTATGAAAGTGAATCCGGTCAAAATAATTATGGCGCCATAAACTGGGTCGAAGGTGATATTACGGACGTCACTTCCTTAAATGCATAGCTATAGATGGAAAGAAAGAACATTGTTGCTACCTATGTAATACGCGGGATATGTATTGGCTTCTTTTTTCCTGCCATTGCGGTTCTGGGATGTATTTACTTATTTTCCCCAGATGATGCTCAACATACGCTTGGTTCTTTGCACCATGATTTTCCGTTGCTATGGATAATAGATAGCGCTCCCTTAGTGCTGGGGATCATTTCTTTTATCGTGGGCACTAATGTGGGGCAGGACAATAAAGCTTATTACAAACAAATCAATTTGATCAATACCCAGGTTACCAAACACCTAGATGTGATAAATAATTTTGCCACCCTCATCCAGCTTGGGAAAGATGTAGACGATGTGGTTTGGTCGGTAGCCAAAAATGCTGTGGCAGAACTGGGTTATGTTGATTGTGTGATCTACCTTCTTGACGAGGAGCAACAGCTGTTGATACAAAGGGCGGCCCATGGCAATAAGAATCCGGAGCAGCATAAGATTCTCGAACCCATCATCATCAAAGTAGGTGAGGGAGTGGTTGGAATTGTGGCTGCTACTGCCAAAGGAGAAATCGTGAATGACACCAGCAAAGATTCACGGTATATATTAGACGATGAACCCAGGTTGTCAGAGATTGCCGTACCCATGGTTCACAATGGAAAGGTGATTGGCATCATTGATTCCGAGCATCCGGAAAAGAATTTTTTTCCCGCAGACCATTTGACTTTGCTCTATACCATTGCCTCCATTACAGCCACCAAACTTGTTCAAACAAAATATAATGATGAATTAAAAAAATATCAGTCAGAATTAGAAGATCTTGTTGAAAAGAGGACTGGTGAATTGTCTGTCAAAGCACAAAGAATAGAAGAACAAAATATAGAGTTAAAAAAACTATCATTATTCCCAGAGCACAATCCCAACCCAGTAATTGAACTTGATTTTGATTATAATGTATTATACGTGAACGATGGAGCAAAAGGGCATTTAAAAGACACACCCTTATTCAATATGGATGATTCTAGTAGACATAAATATGAAGGACTCTTACAAAATACTAAAAAAGGAAAAAAGACAGGTGTTTATGAAATTAAAGAGGGATTTTGGATAAACGACAGACACTATGATATGCACCTTTATATAGACAATGAATTTAAAATAATGCGTATTTATCTCAATGATGTAACTGAGATCAAAAAAATACAGAATGAACTTAAAGAGGCCCTAATGCGGGTGAATTTTCAACAAAAAGAGTTAAAGGACAGTATACGATATGCGGAGCACCTACAGAAAGCCATTCTTCCGAATCCTCTGGTGGTCAAAGGAGTCAAGTTAGAATCTTTTGTCTTATATCAGCCTAAAGATATAGTAAGCGGTGATTTTTATGCGCGAGAAGACAGAGGTGAAGGTATCATCATTGCTGCTGCGGATTGTACAGGGCATGGTGTGCCTGGTGCCATGCTCAGCTTTGTATGCTTTAATGCCATGAATTCGGCCATCAGGGAATTGCAGACGACCGACCCAGCAAAGATTTTGAACAGGGTAAGAGACTTGGTAATTGAAACATTTAGAAAAAGCGAAAAGACAGTCCACGATGGAATGGACATTGCCATGTGTACGCTGAATCTGAAGACAAAGGAGTTGACTTATGCGGGTGCCAATAGCACTTTATACATTGTGCAAAAATTAGATGAGAATCATTCTGAAAAAGACCTTTCAAATGCAACACATTATCTGAGGCAAATTAAAGGAGACTCGCAACCCATTGGAAACTATTTCAATATGCAACCTTTTAATAATAAGACTCTTTCGATTTCATCAGGTGATTGCATATACATGTTTTCAGATGGATTTGCTGATCAGTTTGGGGGTAAACAAGACAAGAAATTCGGATACAGGAGTTTCAGGGAGCTGCTGTTCTCTAACAAAGATCTTCCCATGGCAGAACAAGAAACCAGATTGAAGGACAGTTTTGACTGTTGGAAAGGCGACGGTGATCAGATAGATGATGTATTGGTGCTCGGAATCCGTTTGTAACCATTAATCAAGACAACTTTTGTGTTTTTCTAAGATTGTCCATTGATTGTACTTATTTAGATTTGTTGTTATTCGAAGCCTATGTATCCTGTCGTCGAAGCTTCACTCAACTGCTCTTCCGTTCCGGGAAT
>DTRI01000055.1 GCA_012966015.1 Flavobacteriales bacterium
GGGCCATGGTTACTTCTTCTTTCCCAAATTAGAGGGTAGGATTTCCAATAAAATGACCTTTAAAGGTGAAGAAATGTTGGTGTGGAGTGCCAACAATTACCTGGGATTAGCAGACCACCCTGAAGTTAGAAAGGCTGATGCAGATGCAGCGGCAGAGTACGGAATGGCAAGCCCCATGGGATCGAGAATGATGAGCGGCAACACAGATTTTCATGAGCAGCTGGAAAGCGAGCTATCGGATTTTGTTGGAAAAGAGAAAACGATACTATTAAATTATGGATACCAAGGTATGGTGTCAGCCATTGACTGCCTCGTAGATCGGCATGATGTTATTGTTTATGATTCTGAGTCACATGCCTGTATTATTGACGGAGTGCGCCTGCATCAGGGAAAACGATTTGTATATCCACACAACAACATTGAGAACCTGGAGAAACAACTTGAGAGAGCGACGGCCATTACGGACGAAACCAATGGTGGAATTTTGGTTATTACAGAAGGTGTTTTTGGAATGGCGGGCGATCTGAGTAAGCTTAAAGAGATTACTGCGCTCAAAAGCAAATTTGACTTTAGGTTGTTTGTCGATGACGCACATGGCTTTGGTACCATGGGTGAGACTGGAGCTGGAACCGGTGAATATTATGGAGTTCAGGATTTGGTGGACATCTATTTTGGCACTTTTGCCAAGGCTATGGCCAGTATAGGTGCATTCATCTCTTCAGAGGCAGATATTATTGGCTACTTACGCTATAATATCCGATCCCAAATTTATGCAAAGTCATTGCCTATGCCACTGGTTAAGGGTGCATTAAAGAGACTGGAGCTCCTCAGAACCAAGCCAGAGCTCAAGGAGAACCTCTGGAAAATCACCAATGCCTTACAAGCTGGTTTAAAAAAGGAAGGCTTTGACTTAGGTGCCACAGAATCTTGTGTTACACCTGTTTATATATCAGGCGGGCTAACCGAAGCAAGTAATCTTATAGTAGATTTAAGACGGAACCATAAGATTTTCTGCTCAATTGTAGTGTACCCTGTAGTACCAAAAGATACAATCATGCTCAGGGTAATTCCAACTGCTATTCATACCCTGGAAAATGTGGAGTACACAGTGGGGGCTTTTAAGACCATTAAGAAAAATCTTGACGCTGGACTTTATTCCAAACAAGAAATGGCTGAGGGGATAACTGCTGATAAAGTATAGGTTTCTTCTCTCTTACTTACTTAAGAGATTTTCTCTCTCTTTTTCGAATGAGCAGCAAACTGATCCAACAGTGAGTCCAATCTATTGCGGGTAGATCGGCTTACGTTTGTTAAGGGTAGCCTTAGGTTATTCGTACACATTCCTTGCATTTCCAGCACCTCTTTTACTCCGGCAGGGTTGCCCTCTATAAACAAGGCCTCAATAATATCGATTAAACTGTAATGAATCTCTCTTGCCTGCTTCATATTTCCATGCAATGCATGGTAAAGCATGTCTGAGAACTCGCGGGGAAATGCATTGGCAACAACTGAAATTACTCCGTCGCCGCCTAATGCGATTAGCGGCAAAGTGAGCGCATCATCCCCGGAAATCACCAGGAAGTCCTCCGGCTTGTTTTTTATTATGTGCATCACTTGCTCCAAATCACCTGAAGCCTCCTTTATTCCGATAATGCTCTCTACATCATAAGCCAACCGCAAGGTTGTTTCTGAAGATATATTGACAGAAGTTCTGCCCGGTACGTTGTAGAGTATGATAGGTACAGGAGAGAGATTTGCTACCAGCTTATAGTGCTGATACAATCCCTTTTGACTGGGCTTATTGTAATAAGGAGTAACGGATAGAATTGCATCCACACCATCGAAGTCATAATTCTTTAGACAATTGATTACTTCCTGCGTGTTACTACCGCCCAAACCCAGTACCACAGGAACGCGTTTATCGACAGTTTCCACTACAAAACCTATGATAGCTGTCTTTTCATCTTTGGTAAGTGTTACAGATTCACCAGTGGTGCCAAGAACAACAAGGTAGTCCACCTTGTTCTCTATCGCATTCTCAATAATGTTGCCGAAACATTTAAAGTCAATGCTCCCTCCTTTATGAAAAGGCGTAACCAATGCAACGCCAGTTCCTCTTAGTTTCTTATGCATCTATATTATTGCTAGTTTCTGTGTTGTCCTGATTGATCATATCGAGGTAGTGGTTAATGTTGCCTATCAGATTTTCCAGTGTCTTTTTTTTACCAATATCAATCACCATATCGCAATAGAGTGTACTGCTGTTGCCAGCCAGCCCCACCTTAAACTTGGCTCTTGATAATCCACTTATATATTTTAGTGGAAAACTCTGCTCAAAAGAAAAATCAATTAGAATATCAAATACTTTCTCGGTAAAATTTTCAACCTCTAACCCGGTAGGTTTAAAGTGCCAATTTAGCTCTTTTTTAGTAAAAAATCGATATTCCAACTGAGTTTTTAATCTGTTATCTTCCTCTTTCAAATTCACGAACCCCAAAGACATTATACGTTTGTTACGTTCCTTTAAGTATTTACAGAATTTCTTTACCATCTCGAATTCTTTTAAATCCGTTGCATCATACACAATACCAATGGATTGAGCATCCTTTAGATTAAATACGGTTCTATCTCTTTTTATATCTCTGATTTGTCTTTTAAGAATAAAGAGCCCTATTTGCTGTCTTAATTTAGTAAACATCAAGCTATCATTTCCTTGAATTCATCTTCTGAAATTATTTCAATATTGAATTTGTTCGCCTTCTCCAGCTTGCTGGGCCCCATATTATCACCGGCCAGGAGGTAATTCAGTTTGGAAGAGATAGAGCTTACGTTCCTACCACCATTTGCCTCTATTTCAGCTTTGAGCTCATCTCTAGAATAGGATTTAAATACTCCTGATACCACAAAAGAAAGGTCCTTCAGCCTGTCACTTTTTACATTGGCACTGGATTCTACCTTCTCAAATTGAAGTCCATATTCCTTGAGTTTATTCACCAATTTCACACTACTCTCATCCTGAAAGTAGCTAATTACGCTTTCTGCAATTTTATCGCCTATCTCCTCCACTTCTATTAAATCTCCAAACGAAGCTGTACTCAAACGGTCAATTGTAACATAGTGGGCTGCCAGCTTCTTTGCTACGGTTTCTCCAACAAATCTGATTCCAAGAGCAAACAATACTTTCTCAAAAGGTATATTTTTAGAGGCTGTTATACCCTGCAATAATCTTTGCACTGATTTCTCCGCAAAGCGATCCAGCTCAATCAACTCCTCATATTTCAAATTATACAGGTCAGATATATCAGCTATCAGATTTTTATCAAAGAGCAATTCAATAGTCTCCTCGCCCAAGCCATCGATATTCATAGCCTTACGTGATATGAAGTGCTCAATCTTACCTTTTATCTGGGGCGGACAACCACCTTCATTGGGGCAGTAATGAGCTACTTCTCCTTCTTTTTGCTTTAATTGCGTAGAACAAATGGGGCAGGTGTCAATGAAGATTGCCGGGCTTGAATCGCCCATCCTTTTGTCTACCAATACTCCTGCTATTTTCGGAATTATCTCACCTCCTTTTTCTACATATACGGTATCTCCTTCCCTAACGTCCAATTTTGCAATCTGATCAGCATTGTGCAATGTAGCCCTTTTCACCACGGTTCCGGCAAGAAGCACCGGTTGCAGATTGGCGACCGGAGTGATGGCCCCTGTTCTTCCGACCTGATAGGTAATTTTATTCAATAGCGTACTCACACGTTCTGCTTTGAACTTATAAGATATGGCCCACCTGGGAGATTTGGCCGTAAATCCCAATAATTCTTGAAGCCTCTTCAAATTTACCTTCAGAACAACGCCGTCAATGTCATATTCCAAATCTTTACGGCCTTTGTCCCATTCGTTAATAAAAGCTGTTACTCCTTCTAGATCTGTAGGCTTCGAAATCACATAAGGAAGCTTAAACCCCCATTCCTTTATTGCGATTAGGTTGTCGTAGTGATTATCGTGTGGGAGATTTTCGCCTGATAAAGAATACAGAAAGCAGTCTAAATTCCTCTTGGCAACTTCAGCTGAATCCTTCATCTTCAGGGTTCCGGATGCTGTATTTCTGGGATTTGCGAAGGCAGGTTCTCCCTGTTCTTCTCTTGCCTTATTCAGTTCTTCAAATGCCTTATGTGGAAAGTAAATTTCCCCCCTTATTTCAAATTCCCTGGGAAATCCACTGCCCTTTAAGAAAAGTGGTATGCTGTTGATGGTCCTTACATTGGCCGTTACATCATCGCCTGATACTCCATCACCACGAGTGAGCGCCTGTACCAGCTCTCCATTTTTGTAGGTAATCCCTATCGCTACGCCATCATATTTCAACTCACACACATAACTCAACAAGTCAGCTCCCCCAATTTCAGCTTCATCCAGCCTCTTCCGAACTCTGGCATCAAATTCCCGGACCTCGTCTATGGAATAGGTATTATCCAACGACATCATCGGATATTTGTGCACAACAGTATCGAATCCCTGCGAAACTTCTCCCCCTACCCTCTTTGTTGGAGAATTAATACTTGCCAATTCCGGGAAACTCTGCTCCAATTCAATCAGCTCCTTCATCATCATATCGAAGTCATAATCACTGATCGTTGAGGTGTTCAACATGTAGTAGCTATGGTTATGTTCTTCCAGCTCCCTGAACAATTCTGCAATCCTGCTTTTGGCCTCCTCCTGATTCATAAGTTCGAATATACAATATTAGCCTCGCTTGCTTTTCACCATTCTATCCTTACCTGACAAGTCCTTTCTGAGCTCAACTTCCTGGAATCCATTTTCCTTCAGCAAAGCTACAACTCGTTCTCCCTCTCTCTCCGAAATTTCAAAATACAAGTCCCCTGCTGGATTTAATTTCTCGTTGGCCATATCCACTA
>DTRI01000056.1 GCA_012966015.1 Flavobacteriales bacterium
CTGTGCCGATCGTTGCCGATATTCACTTTCATTATAAACGCGCTATTGAAGCCGCAAAAGCTGGTGCGGCATGGTGCCACTGAGTTTGTGCTTGGATTGAGTGAAGCCGGAGAGGGAACTGTTCAAAGGGTCAATTTTAACCAAGTGGATTGGGCTGAGGCACGGGTCACTTTGGTAAGTGGTAAGGTAGTATGGTTGGGCGACCTTGCTATTGGACCTGTACGTTCTCCTTACACAACTGATGTGCCGTTTTCCTTTTGTTATGGGGATCGAACGTCTAGGGAACTACTAGATACTTGGCAGCTTAAGCGAAGTCAACGCCAGTTAGATGAAAGTCGAACCGAATTGTTGGTGACATACACAGATGAAGAAACAGGCCTACAGATGCGATGTGTGGCTGTGAAATATACAGATTTCCCAGTTGTAGAATGGACATTATACTTCAAGAATACTAGTAGCAACCCGACACCGGTTTTGGAGAATATTCAGGTTTTGGATACGTGCTTGGAACGGGGAGGAGACGGGGAGTTCTTGTTGCATCATGGTAATGGTAGTCCGCACTCAGGCTTAGCCCCACAAACGCCTATGCAATATGCACCGTTGGAGACTCTTCTTGGCCATGGGGCAGAGAAGAAGTTAGCAGCCATGGAAGGGTTACCTGCGGGAGGAGATCTTCCCTATTTTAATGTGGAATGGTTTGGTGAAGGCACCATTGTTGCAGTAGGTTGGCCAGGACAATGGTCTGCAAAATTCAGTCGGGATGATACCAATGGGTTACAAATGCGGGCTGGACAAGAACTTACGCATTTCAAACTGTTACCTGGTGAAGAGGTCCGAACACCACTTATTGCTATGTTGTTTTGGCAAGGAGATTGGATTCGTTCGCAAAACATCTGGAGGCGTTGGATGATTACTCATAATTTACCTCGTCCAGGTGGAGAGTTGCCACCACCACAATTGGAAGCTAGTAGCTCTGCTCAGTATATCGAAATGTCGGAAGCAACAGAAGGCAATCAAATTGATTTTATTAATCATTACTTTGATGAAAAAATCGAGATTGATTATTGGTGGATGGACGCTGGTTGGTATGTTTTTGAGGATTACTGGTTAACCTTAGGGACGTGGGAACCAGATCCGAAACGATTCCCACATGGACTTCGTCCAGTCTCGGATCACATGCGTACAAAAGGTGGTAAGGTGATTGTGTGGTTTGTGCCAGAACGAGCAGATACAGGTACATGGCTTTATGAGAATCATCCAGAGTGGCTTCTTGGTCATGATGGACAGAGGAAACTGCTAGATTTGGGAAACCCGGAAGCTTGGAATTGGGCGGTGGATCATTTCGATAAACTAATTGTGGAACAAGGTGTTGATCTCTTTAGAATGGACGGGGATGCAACCTTGCCATTTTGGCGTGAACAGGATACCGAAGATCGTCAGGGAATTACTGAGATACGTCATGTGGAAGGATTATTGGCCTTCTGGGATGAATTGCGGAGGCGTCATCCCAAGATGTTGATTGATATTTGCGCAGGAGGTGGGGCACGGAACGAACTCGAAACTCTGCGTCGTGCAGTACCACTCTGGCGTAGTGATTATGCCTATGAAACAACGGGGATGCAAAACCTAACCTATGCTATGTCCCTATGGATACCTTTCTTTGGTACTGGTACTAATGCGTTTGAAACTTATACCTTCCGTAGTCAGATGGCTCCAGCTTTGTGTTGTATTTGGGATCTACGTCGCCGAGATATAGACTATAGTTTTCAACGTCAGATGATAATGGAATGGCGTCAGGTTGCGGATAACTACTACGGAGACTATTATCCTCTTACTATCTATCGAACTGAAAATGATGTTTGGACAGCGTGGCAATTTGACCGACCAGAGGTCGGGCAAGGGATGTTGCAAGCTTTTCGTCGTCCGGAGAGTTCAACCACCCAGATGAACTTTAAACTTCGCGGGTTGGATCCTTCTTCCTATTACTCTATAATAAATATGGATATAGTAGGGACAGTGGAAATGACAGGGCAGGATTTGATGGAGAAAGGACTGTTGGTTTCTATTACGGAACAACCAGGTGCCGTTTTGATTGTTTATGAACGTCTCCGATGAATTCAACGAGATGTTATCAACTTCTGATGTGATATGTTATTTTTGGTCATGTTTGGTGATAAGTTCTACCATTAAATTGATTATCTTGAGATTTGGTGGTGTCGCCCTGTATCATAAAGCGGTGCTATTTTTCTTTGGTGTTCTATTGGGTGAATATTGTGTAGGAGCATTTTGGAGTGTATTGAGCGTTGTTATTCAACAACCAATTTATGATTTTGCTCCTGGTTAAATTCTTACGTAGAAATCGGTTAGGTTCCTAAATGCGAAATAACGAGTTAACAATAAATTCAAATTCAACGCTGTTTTATTGCAAAGTGGCTAAAAGGATGACTTCTAGCGCGGCATCTTTTCACTGCACATTGAACTTTACTATTCCTGCACCTTCCTTTAAATACAATCTCTGGTTGGCCTTAACATTTTGTGCTTTTTCAACCAGCCCACTTGTCCATAGAACTTCTATTTGATCAGCATGCGCAGATTTACCAAGTCCAAAGTGCAACCGCATATCGCTCTGGCACAGGTAGCTAGAACCACTTTTGACCTCGCGTATTTGTGATGTCCTACCCGTTGTGATTTTGACACGTGTACCCACTCCATCCCCGTTGTTTCGATCGCTAACGATATGAACAATTAACCAGTAATTTGTGTTGGAAATATCATTTCTCAGCAGATCTGGTTTTTGATTAGAGTTGGTTATCAGGATATCCAAGTCGCCATCATTGTCGTAATCAGCAAAGGCTGCTCCTCGACTAACTTTATTTATCAATAAACCTAGGCCGGATTTTCCTGAGACCTCACTAAAACTTCCATCTCTCAGGTTCAGAAAGCAGTGATTCAACTGAGCATAACTACTGAATGTGTTAACTCCTTCATGAATTTCCTCCGCATTATCATAAATGTGCCCATTAGCTACAAAGATATCTTGGTAACCATCGTTGTCAAAATCTACAAAATCAACCCCCCAACCAACATAAGGAGTTCCAATACCACCAAACTTAGCTGCATATGCTTCATCAACAAATGCACCATCTTTATCATTGAGGAAAAGCCCGTTAGGGTCAGATTCGAAGTTAGTCACCACCAAGTCTAACCACCCATCATTGTTATAATCTCCAAAGTTTACCCCCATGCCCCCCAACGCAACTCCTTTTATACCAAGAGCTACACCTACAAAAAGTGCAACGTCTATAAATGTCCCATCTCCATTATTTCGATATAGCATGTCTGGAGTAGTATCATTGGCAATACTCAGGTCTGGATACCCATCATTGTCGTAATCCCCCCAGACCACCCCGAGACCTTTCCCATTTTCCGTGGAGGCTAGACCCGCATTAATTGTAGTATCAGTAAAAGTTCCATCTCCATTATTCCGGTATAAGATATCAGGTGTCCCAACAAAATCTGCTGGTGGACAATAAACCTGTAGATTTCTTCGTTGGCAGGGTTGCTGGTCATTTAGCTGGTAATCGACATAATTCGCCACAAATAAATCCAGATAGCCATCCCGATCATAATCAGAAAAAGCGCAAGATGTTCCCCATCTGTTGTCGGCAACGTTAGCTTGTTTCCCAACGTTGCTGAAAGTCCCGTCACCATTGTTATGATATAGTAAGTTCGGACCGAAATTAGTCACATACAAATCGCTAAATCCATCATTATTATAATCACCAACACAACAACCAAATCCATATCCGGTGTCGTCAACACCAGCTATTTTTGTCACGTCTGTAAAGGTTCCATCACCATTGTTACGATACAGCTTATTTGTCGGTGGTGTAGTACCAGAATCATTGTCCAAACTTGCTCCATTAACAAAAAATATATCAGGATCATCGTCTTGGTCATAATCGAACCAAGCTGCCCCTGATCCTAGTGTTTCAATGAAGTAACGTTTTCCACTTCGACCATCATGATGCTTAAAATCAATTCCTGAAATCAACGTAGCATCAGTAAAATTGAATTGCGCACCAACTAAATTTTGACAAAGGAAAAAAAACAGGAAACCTGGCAGACAGATTCGGTCAATCGATTTTGTTAACGATTTCCAAGAAAATGGCACCATAATACAATTACTGAGATCAAACAGAATAGTCATTTGCTCACGCTAGTTAATCTAGAAACATTGCTGCATCGTAATCAGTTAGGGGAAATATAGGATTGACTTCTGGATTAACAATGTTCTCAGGCTTAGGCCAATGATTACTTAGTATGGACACAACATTTTGGATCCCTCCCTCGGCAACATCTTGGGCAGCTTGTATGGAATGAGCAGCTACATGCGGAGTCAAAACAACATTATTGAAGGATAGCAATGGATCGTCCGGCGGGATTTCAGTTTCGGAAAAGGGATTTATTCTTTCAAAAGTATCGATACCAGCACCTGCCAAATATCCATTTTTAAGGACTTCTACCAGAGCATTCTCATCCACAAGAGCACCACGCGAAGTATTAATTAAATGAGCACCAGGTTTCATCTTATTAAAAGCATTTTGATCAATGAGATGATAGGTTTGGTCTGTCAAAGGGAGGTGCAATGACACATAATCAGATTCCGATAGGACGTCATCCAAAGAAACCATTTCTACTCCCAAGCAATTAGCTTCATGTTTAGAAGCAGACATGTTACGGCGGGTAGCGAGAACTTTAAGACCAAACCCTCGGGCGCGTTTGGCAACAGCTTGTGCTGAGTTTCCAAAACCGATTAGTCCAAGGACACAATTGGAAAGACGCTGGTTACTTCCAGATTGGACTTTAGATCTACTCCAAGCG
>DTRI01000057.1 GCA_012966015.1 Flavobacteriales bacterium
TCCCTAAAATCATCCAATATGCCCGGATGGTGGAACTGGTAGACACGCAGGACTTAAAATCCTGTGACCATTGCGGTCGTGCGGGTTCAAGTCCCGCTCCGGGTACTAAAGAGTAAAAGCCAGGACGAAAGTTCTGGCTTTTTTGTTTAGACAAACGCTGAAAGCTCACTTTCAAAAGTGAGGATAAACAAATTGGCCGTTAATTTAGAACAATCAATTTTTCCACAATGCTTTCATTGTTGATTTTTAGTTCCAGATAGTATACGCCACTTTGGAGAAGAGAGATGTCAATAAGCTTGACAACAGAACCTATTGGAGAATGCTCCGTTTGATCAGACACCGCCACAACTCTCCCTTGCAAATCCCTAATAACACAGACAGCAATTACGGTCTCATGGACACTAAATACTATTTCAACCTGATCTGAGGCTGGGTTTGGCTGGATTCTTAACTCGTGCTTAAGATAAAATTCATTCAGGTTTGTGTAAGTGAATGAGATTGATGTTGAATTAACACAACCATTACTATCAATGGCAGTAACAGTATATTGGCCTGATTCAGTCGCAATTACTGATTGCCCTGAAGCGCCAAGAATGCTATCTCCATCAAAGAACCATTGATAGATAGTGGCTGAATTTGACATAAGTGTATTTCCTGATATTGTGATAACAGGCGGAGGATTTAAATATGCAGTCACATTCACTTGATCCTCTATAACACATCCTAACTGATCAGTTGCCGTAACAAGGAATGAACCAGGCGACGTGAGCTCAATCGATTGGGTCGTATCACCAGTATTCCAAATATATGCGCTGAAACCATTGTTAGCAGTGAGCACAATTGTATCCCCAACACAATAGGACAAATCTGGCCCCAAATCTAAGCTTGGCACAAGAGATACGGAAATTGGAATAGATGATACAATCGGTCCCAAGGGGTTAATGTCACTGACTATAACTACCAGTGTGTCACCCGACAAGCTATCTGGAAACAGCCATGAATAATTACTTCCTGAATAATTTGACACAATGCTCGTGGTGTCTCCGTTTATAACATAGTCAACATTAACAATTGGTATATTGACTGCAGCCCACTCTATTTGCAAAAAGTCCACGGCGCAATACATAGAAGAACTCAATGGATCTAAGAGGACTAGAAATGCGTCAATTATTTGGCATGATTGAGTCGATTGTGCACATGGTGATGGATTACAGATACTATCTAAAGAGAACTTATAAATCTTGAGGTCAGTAGTAGTGACTTGAACTTGTGAACCGCAATAAAGATTTCCGCATAGATCAATGTGCATTCCTTTTGCCCAATCATAATCTGACGTACCAAAAACATAAGTCCAATCCAGATAACCATTCAAATCGTGAGAGGTTATGAACAAATCTGCCCAACCAGTAACACTCATGCCATGTATTATCTGATCTTGCGAGCCGATTCCAGCAAACCTCACGAATTGTCCGTATCCATAAAGCCGGTCGTCACCAATCACAAGACTATTGATTTCAACATCCTCGTTGACATTGTACCACAATATATTGCCCAGACGATCGTATTTAGCAATCAACGACCCAGCAATGACATCCACCGAATCCGCACCTAGATAAAAGCGAGTGGCTTCAGCCGTTGAATCAGGGAGGAGGATCTGTCCGTTCACATTTACCGCAAGATAGATATTGCCAAGTGAGTCAATATCAAATGCCTGGATATAATCTACTCCCCCGTACCCAGGAAAGCCGTTGATGCGCTTGAACTCCAAGGGAGTAAACGCTGATACCCATAAGTTATAAGTGAAATCATATATACCAACAAATGTATGATGTGATGGATCCAAATAAAATTGCCCCATCTTGAACGGTGTGATTCCACCCCGGCTTGCCCCGTATACTACAATTCTATCGTTGCAGTCAATTTTGATTTTGGGACTTATTGCAGCTAGCTTCGCTGTATTGTAGGATCCTCCCGGAAGTGAGTAATGACCAGGTGTATAAGTGAAGCCATTAGAACCTTTATGTCCAAATTGTTCATACCCAATAAAATCACCATCCGAATCAACCTTAATTAGCATACAATCTCCTCCAGCAGATGTGCCGAGAACTAGGTTGGAGGTATCCATAAAAGTATAGCTAACACTAATGGAGCGATCAGCTACTACAGAGAAAATGATCTCGCCTGCTTGGTTTATAACTACATCAGATGCAGCCACCGGCGAGGATGGAGCAAATCCATGGACAATCCACTGTATTGCACCTGCAGAATCAAATTTGGCCAAATATGGCATTGTCGAGCCATTGTTTCCAGGGTTGGTGGCAAGGACGGTATCGATAAACATATAGCCACCACCAAATCCACCTGCTACGTAAACACTGCCAATACTGTCGGTTGCAATTCCACTACCTGAAACACTTCTCAAAGAATTCACCACACTTTCTTTCAACCATAAAGTATTCCCATCTTTGTCAAACTTCAGCAAGAACAATGCAAATGTGGAATTGGTCACTCTAATTGCGCCAGTTAGATAAGAATTCCCCTTTTCATCTCTATGATTATCAAGAACTTGAAATTGATCAGAATCTATAAACGAATCCAGTGAGCAAGTAGTGAGATCTCTCGTTTCTGCAGAATCGAAGAGTTGTATGTACGTAGTTACACTGTCAAGACATCCGGGAACTCCAGAAGCCACTAGCGTGATCTCTTTAATCCCAGTAGTGCTATATGATAAGGCAAGAGGAGTATAAGCAGTGTCAAACGCCATTGATGCCCCACTGTCAAAGGTCCAATAATAATCATCTGCAGTTGATAGATTTGTAAGACTTACTGTATCTCCGACCACCCATTTGAGTTTATCAACGGTAAAATCAACGTTAAAGGGTCTTAGGTAAACAATATGTGTATCAGGGTCTAACCAATTAGGCAAGGTAACCCAACATTGAGTAGCGGTATCTGTTGCCAATACATAATATTCAATGGTGTCAACAATTGGTGGAGTAGTAAGAAACGCATCCGATCCATTTCCAAAAACTCCACTGCCTATGGGATTATTCTGATTCATCAACTGATACGACACACCAATTTGAGACTGTTGGATTTGCACTGCCGTTGTTTCATTCTCACAAACGATGCTATCCGTTAGAGCAGTAGCCATGTTTGTCTTCACATAGGTTACGTATACGGTTACCGTATCAATCTGCTCAGTTATTCCACACGAACCAGATTTAGTAGCTACGATTGTGAATGTGCTTGTAGTGTCAAGGTAGCCCGTAGCAAATATTTCTGAACCCCCGCTGCCGGTGACAAGCAATCCAATATTAACCGTGTCCTTTTTAAGCTGATATGTCACTCCTGTTTCAGTTGTGTCAATTGTTACCCAACAAGAGGTGTTCATACATACACTATCGATCCCAGCCCGCGGAGGGGAATGGCTAAAAATCAGGGAAGGATTCAGCGTGAGAATTTGAATTGAGGTGTCATAGTATGATCCGTTATAGGCAACTAACTTAATCTCATAAGTTGTATCAGCCTGGAATATCCCTGAATCGCTATAGTTCGATGAATATGTAGATCCATTTATAATCCATTCATAAGAATACCCAGATGGCCCATTATTGTAAAAGGAAATTAAAGAGTCCTCACAATAAGGCGGCGCGGATAGATTAAAACTACTCGTAGGTGCTGTCAAACCACCACCGTTTGTGGTTTTAAAAATTTTACCGGAGTCAGTAACGCAGAAGCCTATGCTATCATTAATAAAATATACGTCACTGAAGATTGCCAAACTATAACTAGACATCTGCCTTTCCCAAATATTTCCTCCATTTGTGCTGATATAGATATAGTTCTCACCTGCTACATACACGGTATCCTCATTAATAATTTGGACCTGCAACATATCATTGCTCGTACCAGTATTCTTGGTAATCCAAGTTTGACCAGCATCAAAAGTCTTTAAAACTAGTCCTCCCTCTCCGGAGATGTACCCTACTGAATCATTAAGAAAACGTGTTGATCTCGGGTAAATAAGTGGAGAATCTTTGATCCAGCTAAAGCCAACATTGGTGCTTTTCATAATCGTTTCGTACCCTACGGCGTAACCTTCTGTTGTGTTTGGAAAAAAAATCGAATAGAGATGTTCGGTCGTACCAGTACCAAATGATTGCCAATTAGCACCAGCATCAAAAGTTCGCCGGACACGCCCTAGCTTACCAGCACAAAATCCTAAGCTATTATTAACGAAATGAATCGACTCCAATGCGTCGGAACCAAGAGAACCGCCAAATGAGCCTAAAAACGAGACATTCCAGATGACACCGCAATCGGTTGTCTTAAGTATCAATTCGCTATTGTTCCAAGCATTCCAGCCAACCGCAAATCCAGTAGTGTCGTTAATAAAGAAAATGTCATTTATGTTATTCCCAGACAACAATAGTGAATCTACGCCTTGATGCTGATACAATGTCCATGTGGAACCACCATCCTCAGTTTTGAATATCCCACTATTTTCAGACCCTCCCACAAATCCTGTATCTTCATTCAGAAACTCTACGCACGCCAAAGGAAATGTAGTCGGTGAGTTAATCTGAGTCCATTGTTGTGCTGCAGCATTTATCAATGTGAGACATCCTATTAAGGATAGAAGAATTACTTTGTTCACCCTGAATTTGTCTTGAAAGAGTTAATTAGCTAGTAGTTACTCCAGTAGCGTTCCCACAAGGTACAATAATCCCTAAATAAAGGGTGTGCGCTTTTGGTGCGCGATAATGTGCCCAAATGTTCTGTTTGGCTCGATTTTGTTCCATTTTGCTTAACAATGTAGCGCTTTCGGGGTGCTTAAAATCCTGTTGCCATTGCGGCAGTGCGGGTTCAAGT
>DTRI01000058.1 GCA_012966015.1 Flavobacteriales bacterium
AAAATATAATCAAGCCTATGTTCTTGTGGAAATCAATGGCATCGGGAAACAGGTTTCTGATATACTTCATAATGATGTCGAATATGAAAATTTAGTGATGATTTCTACGCGGGGACGGGCTGGACAGGTATTTGATTCTGGGTTTGGAAAAGGGACCACAGACCTGGGCTTAACTATGTCAAAAAAAGTCAAACAGGTTGGATGTTCTATGCTCAAGAGTCTACTTGAAGAAAATAAATTGATTGTCAATGATTTTGATACTATTTCAGAATTGAGTTCATTTATTTCCAAGACAGGATCATATGAAGCCGATGTCGGATGTCACGATGACCTTGTGATGACACTTTTAATGTTTGCATGGTTAAATTCACAGCCACATTTCAAGGACATCACAGACCATGACATCCGAAAACAACTTTTGAAAGAGAAAATGAAGTTGCTTGAAGATGATATTCTCCCCTTTGGGTTTACTGGTTCTGATTTGGTAGAAGAAAACGAAATGTTTGTTGATGGCGAAGGCCAGGTCTGGTTTACCGTACCTACCTGAAAATTCTCTTTTTTATAAATATTGAGGAATAAGTTTATGGGATAGTATGTATTGCTATATTCCTAAAGGAGATAAAAAATGCCATTTCAAGTTTCCCCCGGTGTAAACGTATCAGAAATTGATTTGAGTACAGTAGTTCCTGCTGTATCGACAAGTATTGGCGGTTTTGCAGGACATTTTCGATGGGGTCCAGTAAACCAAGTTACTCTAATTGGAAATCAAGACCAATTGGCCACAGTTTTTGGCTCACCAACAGGCGCATCTAGTGCAAATACAGTAGAATCCTTTTTTACCTGTGCAAACTTTCTTGATTACTCTAATGCATTACAGGTGGTCCGAGGCAATAGCGGCAATAACGCACACAGCGGTACTACTGGTTTTGCGATTGAAAATAAAAATCATTTTGATACACTCGATTCCCTTGGCGACCTCGACGAACTCTTCTATGCCAAATACCCCGGAATAAGGGGAAACACTCTGGTCGTTGCTACTTGTGTTGCGGATGAAACATCTTATGATGCATGGGATTATGAGGGAAGTTTTGCGGCAACCCCCGGAACATCTACATATGCAAACACCCGAGGCGGCTCAAACGACGAAATCCATGTTGTTGTTGCAGATACTGTTGCCGGAGACTTTAGTGGAGTGGCAAACTCTATTCTTGAAGTGTTTCCGTTTCTATCACAAGGAGCGGATGCCAAGGATGATGCCGGAAATGATAATTATTGGAAGAATGTGATCAATCAGAAGTCGCAGTACATTTATGTTGGCGACGACGCCTTGCTAGAAACTACTTCCGGCAATACAGTAGCGGACAAGGTGTTCGGCATTGTATCTGGGGTTTCTTCCAATACATTAATTGGCGGCACGGATGGCGCCGACCAGAATTCTGATATTACTGGAGGTTTGGATCTTCTTGGAGATTCCGACGTTGTTGACGTTTCGTTAATCATGACGGGCGGATATAATGCGACCATCATCCAATATGCAATTGATAACGTATCACTTGCTCGCCTTGATTGTGTCACGTTCTTTTCTCCCACAAAATCCAGTATTGTCAAGGCAGCCCCGGGTGCATCGGATGCTGTTACCGATAAAGAGGCAGTCGGAAGAGACACTTCGTATGCATTCATGGATAGTGGATGGAAGTATCAGTATGACAAGTACGGAGATGTCTATCGGTGGATTCCGTTGAACGCAGACATGGCTGGTCTATGTGCCCGAACAGAGCAACAGCGAGATGCATGGTGGAGTCCAGCCGGATTCAATCGTGGTCAGATTAAGAACGTTGTTAAGTTGGCATTCAATCCCAGCAAAACAGATCGAGATGCACTATACAAGGCATCAATAAATCCGGTTGCAACCTTTACGGGTTCTGGGACGATGCTCTTTGGTGACAAGACTCTCCAGACACGACCAAGTGCCTTTGATCGAATCAATGTACGAAGATTGTTCATTGTGATGGAGAAGGCAATTTCTACTGCTGCCAAGTATTCACTCTTTGAGTTCAATGATGAGTTTACTCGGGCGGCATTCCGAAATATGGTAGAGCCGTTCCTTCGGGATATTCAGGGGCGTCGAGGCATTCAGGACTTTAGGGTTGTCTGCGACGAAACCAATAATACTCCTAGTGTAATTGATCGAAATGAGTTTATTGGTGATATTTTCGTGAAACCTGCCCGATCAATTAATTTCATTCAATTGAACTTTGTTGCTGTCAGTACGGGTGTTGATTTTTCTGAAGTAGTTGGCGCAGTTTGACCATAAATGATATAAATAATTTAAGAACCATTAGGTAATAAAACAGGAGAATTAAAATGGCTGCTGGATTTAACATTAATCGCTTTAGAGGTGCCCTTCAGGGTGGCGGCGCACGACCCAATCTATTTCAGGTGTCAGTCGCAGGGAATGATATGGGCGAAGAGTTTTCATATATGTGTAAGGGCGCTTCCTTGCCCGGAACGGATATTGGATCAATAGATGTTCCTTATTTTGGACGAACCATCAAGGTGCCTGGAAACAGAACATACCCCGAATGGACTGCGACCGTAATTAATGATGAAGATTTTATAGTTCATCAAAGAGTTATAAATTGGTTAGAAAATATAAATTCGACACAGCCTAATCTTCAGACCGGGCAGCTTGGTCAATCTTCTGCCTTGTTGTCAGATATTACAATTGATCAGAAGAGAAGGGATGGAACCTCGGTAAAAGAGGTTTCGTTAAAGAATGCCTGGCCTTCTTCTCTCGCCGCAATTGATTTGGCATGGGACAGTAATGATGCCATTGAAGAGTTTACCGTAACTTTTCAATATGATTGGTGGGAAGTTATCTCCACTTAATAAACTAACTGGCGCATAAAGGAATTGGTTTGGAATACACCTCTATTGGCGGGGACTATATATTAATAAGTATATCAAAACCCAACATACGACGAGGTTAATTAAATATTATGGCAATTAAATTATTAGGATTTAAGATTGGAAGAGACAAGGAAGACGTTCCCGAAGAGCGTCTTCAACCCTTTTCCATTCCCGAGAACCTTGATGCAGCAATTACTGTAGAATCTCCGGCTATGGCCGGAGCCTACGGGACATATCTCGACCTTGAAGGAACCGTAAAGACCGAGATTGATCTCATTACTCGTTACCGTGAAATGGCCATGAACCCAGAAGTAGAACTTGCGGTCGATGATATTATTAATGAAGCTGTTATCACAGAAAACGGGAAGTCTCCAGTTTCTATTTCTCTTGGTAATATTGATATTCCAGAATCAATTAAAAATAAAATCATTGAAGAGTTTGATGAAGTTTTAAGACTTCTTGCTTTCAATGATTATGCATATGACATTTTTAAGAGATGGTATGTCGATGGTCGTATTTATTACCATGTCATGATTGATACAAAGAATCCAAAAGAAGGAATACAAGAGCTTCGGTCAATTGACCCACGACAAATCAAGAAAATTCGTGAAGTTAAGGGAAAGCGACTTGAAGGCAACTCCCTTATCTCTCTTCCCCAAAATATGACGGAATATTATTTGTTTTACCCGGGTGGAATTGCTCCGGCCGGTCCGGCAACATACAACAATGCAAGCACTTCAAAAGATGGCCTAAAGATTGCATACGATAGTATTTCACATATTCATTCGGGCATCCTTGACCCCACAAAAACAATGATTTTGGGCAATTTGCATAAAGCCATTAAGCCCATGAATCAACTCAAGATGCTGGAAGATGCGACTGTTATCTATCGTATCTCCCGTGCCCCGGAACGGCGGATCTTTTATATTGATGTAGGCAACCTTCCAAAGCTCAAGGCAGAACAATATCTTCACAATATCATGGCAAAATATAAGAACAAATTAATGTATGATTCTGCCACCGGAGAGGTGCGTGACGACCGACATCACATGGCGATGACGGATGACTTCTGGCTCCCCCGTCGAGAGGGGGGTCGAGGTACAGAGATCACGACGCTTCCCGGTGGTACGAATCTTGGAGAGATTGAAGACATCATCTACTTCAAGAAGAAACTTTACAAGGCATTGGGCGTTCCTGTTTCAAGGCTTGAACCAGAGGGATCGTTTTCTCTTGGCCGAGCAACAGAGATCACGCGAGATGAGGTCAAGTTTGGTAAGTTTGTAAACCGACTTCGTTACCGATTTTCTACTTTATTTGACGACCTGCTCGGAAAACAACTACAACTCAAGGGAATTCTTTCAAAGAATGATTGGGATGTCGTCAGGACGTTGGTTGAATATAACTTTCGACAAGATTCTCATTTTGCAGAACTCAAGCAGATTGAAATCATGCGCGAACGAGTAGAAACTGCACAAAACATGGATGATTATGTTGGTCAATACTATTCAAAGAGTTGGTTGCGAAAGAATGTATTGATGCAGACAGAAGAAGATATTCGTCAGATTGACAAAGAGGTCGAAAAGGAAGAAGCAGAAGGTGAAGAAGAAAATGAATTTGATGCTTCTGGGAATGATGGCGACAACGAAACCGAAGAAACTTCTGCGCCACAACAACAACAACAACAACAGGAAGAGTCTATTTCTCCTTCAAAACGTTTTAGGACAATTAAATTAGTAAATTCAAAAACAAAAATACCAGTTATGCTTGATGACTAAATAATTATAAATAGGAGATATAATACAATGTCAAAAGAAACAATTAAGTCTGCAATTCAAGATGTAATGGATGGAAATAGTTCTGAAATGAAAGATAAAATTAGTTCGTCCCTATATACAAAGGTAGCAGATTCTCTCAAAACAAAAAAGATGGAGATTTCAAACGATTGGTTGAACG
>DTRI01000059.1 GCA_012966015.1 Flavobacteriales bacterium
CTCCTTTGTCTATCCGAAAAATGTACCCTCCCGTTAGTTGATCTCCCGTGGTATCTATAGGATTTAGTGTAGCTACATCAACCCTATCATTGTCTCGCTTTATTTTCTCCATTACCAGGTACACTCCTTTGTAATCATTGTTGATAACGAGTTCGACGAACCGGGTCCTGCTCGAATAATGCCCCATGTTTCGAGCTAGCTTCATGGCCAGCGCATTGTTGAGCAAGGATTTGTCAGAATAAGGACCATACAGTATAAAATCTTCTTCCGCCGGGAAGTTCAAAAAACTGACATCCACATCATTACCCAGCCAATCCCAAAACTCGAATCCATAAGATTTCTTTGCAAAGCCCAGTGATGTCTCTCCCCGCAATTCAATTCCGCAGAAGCCGCTGTAGTTATTATGCGGATCCGTAAAATAGTTTCGCACCCCTACTCCATTGTAAATAACACCGATGGTAGCCGACACTTTGGGCTCATCAACTATTTCCTGACCATTTGTATTTATTACGACGATTGGCAAATTGGAAGAGTCTAGCGACACAACAATCAAGAACCAGGTTGGCGTGGGGCCGTAGTTATAGCTGGTGTCTGAAATACCCAGCGACAAAAATGGAATAGCACTCATGTCGGAAGAGCTGATATCCCAATTGTGAACCTGGATGGCCAACACGTTGTTTCCCTGATTTAACAAGGCGCTCAGCGTCGCCTTGTCTATAATATATTCCTCCGGAATTATTCCCTGATAAAGCAATGCCTCATGCTCGCTATCGCTCACCTG
The DNA here is from genome assembly GCA_012966015.1 of Flavobacteriales bacterium. Lineage (GTDB taxonomy): Bacteria > Bacteroidota > Bacteroidia > NORP154 > NORP154 > NORP154. Next base: position 782 of record DTRI01000059.1, read on the forward strand.
GTCAAATGGTGGCGGTGTACCCGTCATATTGTACCTCGCTATTTCTACGCCGTTCAAATAGGCCACAAATCCGTCGTCGTAATCCATGTGCAGCTTTGCTTCCTGAATCACGGATGTATCGATGATATTAAATTGTTTTCTCAAATAGAGCGAGATGGTTGCGGATATTTGCGTACTGTCGTCACCGTCGCCATATCCGAATCCGGAATTACCCACATTCCAAAATGAATCGTTGAACCCCAGAGTATTCCACAATGGACTGGGTTCAGATCCCGGCACTAAATAAGACCAGAAATCGCCCTGATCAATCACTGTTTCCCAGTGGTTTATTGGTTGGGAAAGGGAATGAATGGAGATTAAAACGGCAAGGATTACGAGAAGCTGCTTCATGAGTATTTCAGTGTTGTCAAGCCCAAGACCTGACAGCTCTGTAAAGATACGCCGATTTTTTCGGTTGTACAGGCAATAAAGCGAAATCCTCAACTATATATTATTGTACAAATTCAAATTCATAGCCGCATGAATTATCGTTTTATTTTCTCGATTTTATTGTTGACCATTATAATTTTCTTTTGACCAATCAGATTGGCTCTTTATAGCAGCTATTCAAAGATTGGTCGAAATGTTGAAAAATTGACACCCTTAAAACATCAGATTGGCAATTTATCGGTATCTTAACCTCATATATAAAATCATATTACAAGGCATGGTATCACATGTATACAGAAATGGATACTTGCCAGAGGGATATAGGGAAATAATTTTAGTTCACATTTCCCGTAGGGGAATGCAACATACATTCGAAAGTTGAATATCTATACTGATTACTATACCAATCAAGCTAGAGAATATGCCGAATACCGTCCGACATACCCTGAAGAATTATACAACTTTCTTGTAGATTATGCTCCCAAAAACAGCAAGGTGCTGGACTGTTGTACAGGTACAGGGCAGGCAGCATTGGAGCTGGCCAAACGCTTTCGCTGTATTACGGCAATAGATATTAACAAGGAACAAATCAAATATGCAACAAAGCGCGACAATATTGCGTACCGCGTTGCAGCTGCAGAGCAAAGTGGTATCGACGCTAACAGCATTGATTTGATTACAGTTGCCACCGGCATACATTGGTTAAATCTTGAAGAATTTTATTGTGAAGCTAAGCGCATATTAACCCCGCAGGGAATTATTGCAATCTGGGGATATGGTGCAACAAGTATCACACCGGAAATTGATAGCATTCTGGACCATTTTACGGGAGTTACTCTTAAAGACTATTGGGATGATGCGCTCTGGTTGGCCTGGAATGATTATGAAGGGCTTCCATTTCCCTTCAAGACAATTGGTGATCCTGGATTCATGATAACCAAAGAGCTCACGCTTGATGAGCTTCGAAATTACCTGTTCACCTGGACTACCTATCAAAGGTACATTAAAGAACGCGAGAGTGATCCTTACGAAGAAATCAGGCGTGACCTTGAAGCAGCCTGGGGCAACCCCAACCATAAAAGAACAGTGTCCTGGGCCATCACCATGAAGTTGGGGAAAGCTAATTAGGTGACGGTTGGTGCGGCTGTTCGATGATCGAAGTATTTTGCAGACAATGGAATATTCAACTCTTGTGAATACACACGCCAATAGCGTGTACCTGTTCTGATAAGTTTGTGGCGACAAGCTGGCTTCGAATCGCAATAAAACAGTTGCTCATAGAAGATATGTAAGGATTGGTCGAAAAAAATTTAGAATTGATACATTTCACATCTCTTGTTTGCAATTTTTACGCTATCTTATGGCTATTACAATCGGCGGAATCTGACAGTATCGATTGCTTTAGAAATACAAGTTTAGGTTGGTTGAAGGGTGTTGTGCTCACGCCGCACCCGCTTGACAACCCACCTTAAATGGACTAGGTAAATCAACCAATACCTTGGCCTCGGAGGAAATGCGACCTTCATGATAACTCAGTATATTTGTAGCGGTAATTGTTGTGGTGGTATAATTCAACCGATTCATAACAATACTGAACAAAGATCATAACAAACTAATTAAATAATTAACAAACTAAAATCAAGATCATGGACAAACATACATTTAGTAAAGAATCAATCTCTTCGTCATTGTGCATGGCAATGATTGAAAATGCATTTGCAAAGGCCAAGGAATTGGAAATGGGAATTGCAGTGACCATTGTGGATGAAAGTGGAGTAACAAAAGCTTTTCACCGCATGGATAATGCCCCGTTTATTGCCAGTGATGCATCCCGCAAAAAAGCACTCACAGCTGTTGGGTTTGGGATGCCTACGGGTGACAGCTGGTACGGGTTCATTAAGGATGACCCTATACTCATGAATGGTGCAGGACAGCTCAATGACTTTATTTTGCTCGGAGGAGGATCTCCGATCATGGTCAATGAAAAAATGGTAGGTGCTATTGGTATTAGTGGCGGCCACTATAAGCAAGATGAAGATTGCGTGAATGCTGCAATGCAAGTACTGGAAAGCGCAACGGCATAGTTAATGGCCAGGGATCTTGAAATAATAACCAACATCGATGATATCTCCAAACAGCTGGGGAATGTAACTGATATGCAGGGACTGACCTCGAGTATCGAGAAGATCATCGATAGCATTGTAGTGGTACCCTACACCGGGTTGTACCTCTTTGATCCTGTTTCAAAAGGCCTGAAGCTTTATTGTGCAAAAGGCTTTACAAAGGAAGAGCAGAAAGAGGCGGAGCGCACTGCAATGGAGAGGCATCCAGGGGAAGTTTTCATGAACCAAAAGACGCTGATAATAGATGATGTTGAGAGTGACTGTTTGAAGCAATCACTGTCAAGCGAGAGAAGTTTCAGAGTCAGGTCACGGTTATGGCTGCCGGTCAAGAGCATCGACGAAAGTGTTGGTGCTTTTGGCCTGGCCAGCTCTGAGAAAAATGCATTTTCCGACTTGCATGTGGCGTTGCTGTCTTTTACCTGCAATCTGGCAGGGGTAGTATACAAAAACATTATCTATGCCGGGGAGAAAAGAATCTTTGAAAAACAGATCTCTTCTTTCAAAACAGAAAGGACCCACCTGGAAGAAGAAATTGAACAGATTAAATCAAAGCAGCAAAATCTTCAGAGAACACTTTCGGAAAGAGAATTGCTGATCAAGGAAATTCACCACCGTGTGAAAAATAACATGCAGGTAATTACCAGTTTGATCAACCTTAGGTTAAACGATAGGAATACGGATGTTCATCCTGAATATAACTACTACATGACGGACCTCATGAACAAGATCAGAACTATGGCCCTGATTCATGAAGTTGTGGATGAAAGTAACGACTTTTCAAGAATTGACATCGTTAAATACACACAAAGAATTGCTGAACTAGCGTGCCAGGCATATGGGATAGATATAAATAACGTACAATACAAGTTCAAGGATAAACCCCTATATGTTGACCTTGAAAAAGGTATCTCATGCGGCCTTATCCTTCACGAACTCATTACCAATGCCATAAAACATGGTTTTGATGAAAATCTCGATGAGAACAACCTCATATCCATTGGGATTGTGAAGAGGAAAAACAAACCAATAGAGCTGGTGATTGAAGACAATGGCAAGCCTTTCAAGGAGGACTTCGATCTGGAGAAAAGCAATAGTTTTGGTATGAGCATCATAGGGACATTAGTAGAGCAATTGGATGGTAGCCTCTCTTTGGAAAAGGCAAAAAAGCGATATTCCCTGAAGTTCAATCTGAACGGTAAAGCATAAATCAACCTTCCGGATCAGGGTTTGCTCTCCTCCTGATCACTTTCACCATCTGCCCCATACCACTTGAACTTCCTGGATAGGTACATGACTATCGCCAACACAAGGAATAGGCCCAGGCTTCCCAGCAAGAGGGAGTAATCCTCCATTTGCAGGATGGAGAACAAGAATATATACAGGGCAGTCAATACAGTGCCCATCAGAGCTGTTAGCTTGACGTCTTTGAATATACTGTGGGAATACCCGGTGATCATCATAACTATTGCGGCACTTCCCACGAGGTAGGATGTGTTAAAACTGATATGTT
>DTRI01000060.1 GCA_012966015.1 Flavobacteriales bacterium
CAGTTTTACAAAAAAACCTACAACTGGCATAAAAAAACCGAAGATGGCGATACTCTCCGTTATAGTAACTATCTGGGTGGATATGTAAACAGTTGCGCTTCCCGACATAATCACCAAAACCGGTGCGATCAACATGATAGAGAGATAATCACTGAATTTGCGCACGAGTGCCCTGGCTCTTTTAATCTCCCATATGTCGTTAAATGACTGCTCAATATTTCCCAACACCTTCATTACCGACCAAAACAGCACCACAATTCCTATCCCTGCCACCAAGCCACCTTTGGTATTTTCAAGCATGGAATTGGCAAATTCCAATATAAAATCCATCACCTCCTGATTGGCGCGGTCACTTGCTTTGAATTGCTCTTCCAGCATGCTTTCAATACCAAAACCCTTGGCTATTCCAAAGATCATCGCCACGACCGGGACAATTGACAAAAGGGAGTAAAAAGTCAGGGCAGAAGCCCTCAACAAGCATTTGTCTTCGTCAAACCCTCTCATCGCCAACAGTATAATTCGCAGCTGCTTTATGAGAAAAGACTTGTTCTTACTCTGGTCCTTTAACCGAATTTTCCATACATCGGTCTTGATGAACTTAGTCAGCTCTTGAATTCTACTTTTTAGTCCAGCCATCGCTTCTAAAATGGATTACCCGATAAATTTAGCCTTTTCTTTATAAATAATTCTTTGTTAATAAACATCATAGGTGGCAATTTATCAGATTCTAATAAACTATATATTTGATCGTTAAGGAATCATATAATTAACAACTAAAACTCAATATTATGGAAATGCTCATATCGATTTCAGTTTCTATGTTGGTAATCGTAGCGGGAATACTGCTGTTGGCAAGAACAAAAAAAGATGGCCTGGGAAATATGTTCTCCTTCGCATCATACAGTGTAATTACGATTGGTATTCTTGTATTTATCAGTTCATTCGTAATAGGAATCATGCACTGCGGACATGCCAAGTACGGCAAGAGACATGGAAATTATGGTGCAAGATGCGCACAAAAGAGTGACAGAGGTTGTTGCGCCAGCTGGTCGGAAGGTTGCTCAAAATCCAGGTGTGGTAAGGAAGGATATCATGGAAGCAGAACAGGCGCAAGTCGCTGTGCAAAAGAAGATAGAAAAAGAAAAGGACGTAAAGAGATCAAAAGAATAATCACGACTGGAGAAGGAGAAGAAGAGAAGGTGAATCTGGAGATTGAGATAACGGAATAGTTAATCCAATACAATTGCAGAACAGATGATGGCTTCATTAACCAATAAATCCAGCTATGGAACAAGAGGAAAAGGGACAAAACATGAAGTTATCCCCTTTCACATGTCCCCCTGTCCCAATATTGAGATTGATAAATTTTATACGTGAATTCAATCGTTAATTTGAAGCAAGGTATTTATCCCCTTATCATACTCAGCATGTGCTTGAGCTTCCTTGTGGGCTGCCTTTCCTACGAGGAGGTGAGAGTTGTAAGAGTAGTGAATACAGATGTCAAGAGCTTTTCGATGGAAGGTGCTGAGGTGGTAATCACACTTCAGATTTCAAATCCCAATAACTACAAAATAACCATCTCTAATTTTGATTTGGATATTTTATTGAATGGAACCAAGCTGGGCAAAGTGGACGTAGCCAATAGAATTATTTTGCCAAAAAAATCAAATGAAGCGCACTCCATAACCATGAAATTAAAAAAGAAGGACCTCGCCACAACGGCAATACCAACGATGTTGAGCGCTGCCATGGGCGGCAGAATGCAGCTCACCGCAAAAGGGACCATCAAGGCAAAGGCTAAGATGATTAGCAAAAAAGTGCCCATCGATTTCACTGAGAATATATCCTTGTAATGCGCGCACTGATAATAGTATTTATGTTGATTCCCATGGCCAATTCGGTGGCCCAAAATCCGTTTAAAGAATGGTATTATCCCCCGCAGAGCAAGTTATTTGAGCCGCGGCATTATTTTAAAACCCTACAGTACTACAACAATGAATTGGAATCAATGCACCCAGTTACCGCCAAGGACTCTGCTGATAAAGCAAACGTATATTACCTCAGGGGCCGATGCAAGTTTGAGTTAACCGATAAACGAGGCGCCACCATGGATCTCGACCTGGCAATTGCGCTAAATCCCAAACAGGAGTCTTTCTGGTACTACCGCGGATTGGCACATCATTGGTTAAAACATTTTGACCTCGCCTTGGCTGATTACAATAAGGCTATAGAGCTAAATCCCAGGAAAATGGGCTATTACCTCAACCGTGGTTTTATCAAGCACCTGACAGGAAAAAGCGATGCCGCTTGCTATGACTTCAGCAAGGCCGGTGAAACAGGGTCCTTTGATATTTATGAGATTATCAAGGAATACTGCAATTGACGTATTTCATTTCAAGTCAGTCTATCCATTATCTTGCCCGATCTAGTATCAATTGAATTTATAACTCCATTTTCGTAATTTGCCGCGAATTATGGAAAAGGTGTCAAATACGAAATCTACCGAGGACAGTATCTCAGAAGATTTATTGCTGAAGGCATTTAAGCTGATGTGTACAGCCAAGTCAATGACTGAACTGTTCGAGGAGAACGCTGCGGTGACCAGCAAATACGTGCACGCAACCTCGCGCGGTCACGAGGCCGTACAAATTGCTCTGGGTATACAACTGCTGCCACAGGACTATCTATCTGCCTACTACAGAGATGATTCAATACTCCTCTCAATAGGCATGAAGCCATACGAGCTGATGCTTCAGCTGATGGCCAAGCGAGACGACCCTTTTTCCGGGGGCAGATCCTATTACAGCCACCCCAGCTTAAACCGTGACGACATGCCCAAAATTCCTCATCAGTCATCGGCAACGGGTATGCAGGCCATTCCAACAACGGGATTGGCCATGGGTATTCAATATTTAGAAGGTCAACACCTTTCAGACTCTTCATTAAAAGATAAACCCATTGTGGTCTGTTCTTTGGGTGATGCATCCATGACGGAAGGAGAAGTTTCTGAGGCTTTGCACATGGCTTCGCTGAAAGAACTTCCCATCTTATACCTGGTTCAAGACAATGAATGGGACATCTCAGCTCACGCTAGAGAAATAAGAAAACAAAATGCCTTTGAATATGTAATGGGTTTTAAAGGTATCGAGGCCAAATCAATTAATGGAAATGACTTCCTCGAATCCTACGAAACGCTGAATTGGGCCATTGATAAAATAAGAAAGGATAGAAAACCAATCCTCATTCACGCCAAGGTGCCGTTGTTAAGCCATCATACCTCAGGAGTTAGGATGGAATGGTACAGGGAAGACCTTGATGAACACAAGAGTCGCGACCCCTTTCCATTGTTCAGGAAACAACTATTAGATCAGGGGATAAAAGATAGTACGCTCAGTGAAATTGAGCAGAGCGCTGTAAAAACGGTGGGCGAGGACTACAACCGCGCATTAGAGGCAGAGGACCCCAAGCCAGAAGACTTATTCAATTTTGATTTTGCACCAACTCCAGTAACCGAAGAATCCGGAATACGTGCTCCGGAAGGGAAGGAAGCTACGGTTATGGTAGACTGTGCCCTATTTGCCATGAAAGAGCTTATGGCCAAACACCCTGAATGCCTGCTCTATGGACAAGATGTTGGCAAAAGATTAGGTGGCGTTTTTCGCGAAGCCGCCACATTGGCTGAAACTTTTGGAGACGAAAGGGTTTTCAATACGCCTATTCAGGAGGCATTTATAGTTGGCAGCACTGTTGGCATGTCGGTTTCTGGTTGTAAGCCCGTAGTGGAAATTCAATTCGCCGATTACATCTGGCCGGGATTGAACCAGCTTTTCACTGAAGTAAGTCGCTCCTTTTACCTCTCTAACGGTAAATGGCCCGTAAGCTGTATCATACGCATACCTATTGGAGCCTATGGTAGTGGTGGGCCCTATCATTCCTCAAGTGTTGAAACAGTAGTACTCAATATTCGTGGCGTTAAGGTTGCCTATCCTTCAACAGGTGCCGATCTAAAAGGACTTCTCAAATCTGCTTATTACGACCCCAATCCGGTTGTAATGTTTGAGCACAAAGGACTTTACTGGTCAAAGATTGCCGGAACAGAGGGCGCCAAAACCATAGAGCCGGATGAAGATTACATCATTCCATTTGGAAAAGCCAGAATGGTTCGGGAAGCTGAGTCTGGCGACGCTCCATCCATTACCGCTATTACCTACGGAATGGGTGTGTACTGGGCATTGGGTGCCGCCAAAGAAATAGATGCGAATATTGAAATAATAGATCTCCGTACATTGAATCCATTGGATTATAACGCTGTCTTCCAATCGGCTAAAAAACACGGACGCTGTCTGGTAATAACTGAGGAACCTGCAGAGAATTCATTTGCTCAGGGGCTCGCCGGAAAAATTCAGGATGAGTGCTTTCAGTACCTGGATGCACCCGTTCGCGTAATTGGTTCTGAGAACCTGCCCGCTATTCCTCTGAACTCTATACTCGAGAAAACCATGATACCTTCTGCGGACAAAGTAGCTAAGGCAATGGAATCACTTCTCAATTACTGATTTAGTAATGCCTGAGCTAAAAAAGGACCTGACTCTCTATGGACTTACCATGGTGGCCATTGGCTCCTGCATAGGTTCTGGAATATTTCTAACTCCCGCTCAAATTGCCGAACAGCTTCCCTCCCCTATTCTCATTCTGCTGGTTTGGGCCATTGGCGGATTGATGGCCATTTCAGGTGCACTGACTTTTGCCGAACTCGGCGCCAGATATCCGCAAGCTGGCGGTATATACGCTTTCTTGAGAGAAGCCTATGGCGATGTTGTGGGATTTATGTATGGATGGGCCACCTTTTTGGTAGTAAATACCGGAGCCATTGCAGCACTGAGCCTGGCGTTTGCCAGCTATCTGGCATTCATTATTCCCATGGACGAGACGCTTAAGAAAATTGTGGCAATTGCTGCTATCATATCTGTTACACTATTCAATATATACAGCGTTAAGATGGGAGAATTGTTCTCAAATGTATTTACCGGTTTAAAGCTCATAGGTATCGCGGCCATCATATTAATAGGCCTCTTTCTGGGCAGCGCAGATACCAATGATTTTTCTATGTCAACAGTTGAATCCGATTTTTCGGTTACGGCAATCGGGTTGGCTCTAATAGGTGTTATATTCTCATATGGTGGCTTTCAACATGCGTCCTTTCTGGCAGGAGAAGCTAAAAACGCAAGACGCAATATTCCCAGGTCCATGGTCATTGGCTCATCTGTTGTCTGCATCGTATATCTGCTAACTAACCTGGCATATTTATACCTGTTACCAGTGGCCGAGCTCACTCAATCCGAGGATGTTGCCGCCAGGGCGATTACCTCAGTGTATCCAGGTGCAGGTGTCTTTATCGCATTGATCATTGCCATTTCCTGCCTGGGAACCGCTGGTATCTATACCCTAACTTCTCCAAGAATATATTTTGCCATGGCCAGTGACCGCATTTTTTTTGCACAGCTTGCCAAAATACATCCCACCTATAAAACTCCGGTAAATGCAATTGTTAGCCAATCTGTTTGGGCCATAGTACTGGTACTATTTTGGGGAACCTTTGCTGATTTGATTGTGTACGTCCTCTTCACCGATTGGATCTTCCTGACCATGGCTGCCATTAGCATTTTCATCTTCAGGTTTAACAAACAAGAAGAGAGCTCCTACAAAGCTTTCGGTTATCCCCTCACACCTATCGTGTTTATTGGCTTGTCATTGTTTTTGGTAATCAACACGTTAATTGAAAAGCCTGAGCAGGCGGGAGCTGGCTTGTTGTTTCTTGTAATCGGGTTGCCGGTTTATATATTCTTCAAGCGCAGAACATCATAAATAAGGCCATTAATTATTTAAATTTGTTTAACTAATTTCCACCCATGAAAATTGTTAAAAGAATATGCATTGGCCTGCTCGTACTGCTAGTCCTAATAGCTGGAGGCATATTCTTTTACATTGAGCATCTGAAGCCGCAATTTTCGGGTTCCATTACCATGGGAGGTTTAAATGCCGAAGTGGAGGTAATTTATGATGACTACGGAATTCCCCACATTTACGCAGACAACGAGGAAGATGCCTACTACGCGTTGGGTTATGTTCACGCTCAGGATCGATTATTTCAAATGGAGATTATGCGTAGGGTTGGTGGAGGAAGGCTGGCGGAAATCCTCGGGCCTGACCTCGTCAAAACAGACCGGTTTTTCAGGACGCTGGGAATAGACGTTGCGGCGGATGAATCTGTTGCAATTTTCAACAAAGCCGAGCTCAAAACATGGAAACGAGGAGCACTGGCCTATCTAAAGGGAATTAATCAATATCTCGATCAAGGCCCCGCTCCACTGGAATTTACCTTGTTGCAAATTCCGGTAGAGAAATATACACCTAAGGACATGTACCTGATAATGGGATACATGGCCTTCAACTTCGCACACGGCTTTAGAACAGATCCTATCGCCACCAAAATTCTTAAAGAGCGGGGGCCTGATCACCTCAATGAATTGGCTGTGCATTGGGTGCCGGGAGATGAAATGAATCACATTTACAGAGCCAGCGATTCGCTGATCACGGATGACATTGCAGATGAAGTAGCGGCCATCATCGACAATTTACCCGCACCTTTTTTGATGGGGAGCAATAGCTGGGTGATTGGTCCGGGCAAAACAAAATCGGGGCAAGTTGTCATGGCTAACGATGCGCATATCGGATATGCACAGCCCTCTGTATGGTACGAGGCGCACATAGAATGTCCGGAATTGAGCCTGTATGGAAATCACCTGGCCGGATTTCCATTTGCCATACTCGGACACAACCGCTTTGCATCCATCGGTGTTACCATGTTTGAAAATGATGACGTTGACTTTTACATAGAAAGAGCAAATCCCGAAAATGCGAATCAGGTTTGGGAGAATGACCACTGGGTTGATCTTCAAACACGACAGGAGACCATCAAAATAAAAGGGGAAGATGATTTCACCTTTACAGTACAAAGCTCACGACATGGGCCTATCGTTAATGGGGCCATTGACGATGTGAAAGCTTTGGAATCAGAACCGGTATCCGTTTGGTGGGCCTTTACCAAGTTTCCAAATAACACGGTTCAGGCTTCTTATGCATTTGGCCACGCAAAGAGCATGAATGACGCAAGAGAGGCAGCCTTCTCAATCAATGCACCAGGCCTCAATGTTATGTATGGAGATGCAGACGGGAACATTGCCTGGTGGGCCGTAGCTAAGCTCCATAAACACCCGGCCCATGTGAACTCTAAGGTGTTTTTAGATGGTGCCAGTGGTAAAGATGAAATTGTAGGATACTTCACTGCAGATGAAAACCCGCAATCAGAAAATCCTCCATCCGGGTATGTGTATTCGGCAAACAACCAGCCAGACACCATCTATTCAGCCGCGGATTCTGGAAAGGGCACACTGTATCCCGGTTATTATGTGCCAGAGCATCGGGCGAAGAGAATATTGGAATATTTAAACACGGATAAGGAGTGGACCGTTGACAATGTGAAAGAAATGATAACAGACGTTATAACACCGGCCTATCCAAATTTGGCCACTTACATCATGGCGGTACTTGAAAACGAAGGTGTCTTATTGACATCGCCCAACCATTCAGCCGCCAGAACTTTACTTAAGAACTGGAAAGGAACCCATGAGCTGGGAGATATAGCTCCGGTAATCTATTACAAGTTGATTTATAATATCCTCGCTAATGCCATGGTGGATGAATTGGGCGAAGAAACCTTTGCCACCTTGGTTACCACCCACATGTTCAAGCGGTCGATTTCAGGATTAATTAATTCTGTTAACTCGCCCTGGTATGATGACGTTGAAACCGAAACCCTGGAAACGAGGAAGGCGGTATTTACAGATGCCTTCGATAGAACCATCAGGGACTTGGAAGCACAGCTAGGGCCCAATATTGAAAAATGGACCTGGAACAGAGTGCATTTTATCCATCACGTTCATCCCATTGGCAAAAAAGAACCTTTTGATAAGATATTTAATGTGGGGCCATTTCCTATCAAAGGCGGAAATGCGGTAATCAATAACACTGGTTTCTATATGAATAAGGAAGGTATTTATACATGTGTGTTTGGGCCATCCATGCGTATCATTATCGATTTTGCTGACGTTGAGAACTCTGTAAGTGTAATTCCAACCGGACAGTCCGGAAATGTATTGAGTGATTATTACTCAGATCAGGCAGCTATATACAATGAAGGTACTTTTAGAAAGCAAATGATGAACAGGGAAGAAATTGAAGGCAAGCAAATTGGAACCTTGACTTTTCAACCCGAATAATGATACGCAGAGCCACCACATTGATCAGTGTGCTATGCCTCCTGTCACTTTCTTCCTATTCACAGACTTCAAAAAGTATTGTAAGTGGCAGGCCTGGACAAGCAATAGCCCCCGTATGTGTGGGTAAGAACGTATTTCAGATAGAAACGGGCTTTGATTTTACGGGCACTTCTTCCCCCAGTGGAGTTTACATGGCTCCGGAACAGGAATTCCTTAACCAATCTCAATCTTACTTAAATGCAACCTTGCTTCGTTTTGGGCTTGGAGAAAGAGTGGAGATGCACTCTGGCTGGGAATTTAGGAATGACGACTATAGCCTGGTAGATACACTCGGAGCAGCCCAAAATTCTTCTGTAGGTGGAATTTCTTTTTCTTCCGTTGGCTGGCGATTCACAATCTTAGAAGGAGAAGGATTAAAACCTTCAGTTGCCTATCAATTTTCCATGAAGCTGAATATTTTAACTGAAGTGTATAAATTGAGCCAGGTGGCACCCAACATGAACGTTGCGGCCAGCAGCAATATAACCGACAACCTGACCATCACCATCAATATGGGTGCTGATTGGGATGGTGAGAATCCGAGGCAAACGGCGTTCTATATTTTCAATGTTGGCTATTCACTGGGTGATAAGTTTGGGATTTTCGTTGAGAATTACGGATCCTTTGGAACAGAATTGCTGGATATTAAGTACGACGGTGGTATTGCATTCTTAATTAATAATGATTTGCAGCTCGATCTTTTGGGTGGCTATGGAAGTTATAAAGGTACCACTAGCTGGTTTGCGAGCCTGGGCATTTCCTGGCGGGTTAATTTCTCAGAAAAGAAAGCAGAACCACCCAAAACCAAATTGGTGCAACCACCGCAGATGTAACCAACATCTGTAATTCTGAACGCAGTGAAGAATCTAGTAAATATGAAACAAAAAATTATTCGGTTCCTTCAGAATTAAAATTGATTATGAGAAATCCAAAAGAGCCCAAGCACTTTATCAAAATACCCGGTTACCCCGGAGGTAACACCGCTCTAATCAAATTCATAAAAGAAAACCTACGTTACCCAAAAGAGGCCGCGGAAAACAAAGTACAAGGTACAGTAGCTGTTGAATTTGACTTCAACCACAAGGGCAAAGTGACAAAGGCCACTATCAAATCATCATTGGGCTCTGGCTGTGATGAAGAAGCCATACGCATTGTAAAACTACTGCGCTTCAACAATTCCAACAACCGCGGCGTTAAGGTGACCTTTCACAGATCCATTAATATTCACTTCAAAGCCCCTCCCAACCCAAAGGCGAACCCTGAGGAAACCCGAAGGGTGAGTCAAGAGACTACCATGCTTACCTACAACTTCAAACCCTCACCTCCCAAAAAAGGCGAACAGCCTCAACCCCCGGTCGGTTATACCATAACCATTAAAAAGAAATAGCGAACCCAAACACATGAAAACTTATACACTTACCGCAGCAGCACTAGGCCCAGCTATGTTTTCCTCCACCTTGAAAGTGAACGGGGTAGGCTAGCCGCCGAGAAGATTATTGTAACAGGAAGCTAGTTTAATTCTCTACTTTTATTTCCGTGCGCCCACGCATCAGACCCGAGAAAGTGAACCAGGCATTAAAGAGGACAAAAGACAAACTCGACGAAACGAGCATCACCATAAACCAGTCGTGATACCAGAAATAATAGAAGGTGTTGAACATAACAAGAAGCAGGAGCAATCGTGCGTATTCCGCCACAAACACCCATTTCTTATTCTCAAAAAGGGCACCACAGATCATCATTGACAGGACGATGGCACCCACAAACATAATTTGGTAAAAGGTAGAAATCTCCTCAAAGCGATACATAAATGCGGAAATACCGACTAGGATGAGTATAAATTGAACCAGAATATATCCAATCAAGCCCTTGTTTGTGGTGCCTTTGTCATACTTCACGTAATTCTCCTTGTCCACCTCCGGAGCACCTGTAAAGCCACCCATATACTCAGGCAACCAGCCTGGCTTTGCCACGATCATGCGTAGCTTATCAGCCCATTTCATTTGTTTCATGGCGGCAAACATGTCGGCATAATAATGCACATTGGCCCAGGTAGGGTTCCAGCTGTTTAGTGGCTTGGTAATTCCATAGGTCGGTTCATCCTCCTCAGCCCTGAATGTTCCGAACATGCGGTCAAATATGATGAATACACCAGCGTAGTTCTTATCTACATACTTAGGATCAATAGCATGGTGTACTCTGTGATGGGAAGGTGTATTAAATATGTATTCAATCCAATCCGGCAAACGTCCAATGTACCTGGTATGAATCCAGAATTGGTATAGTGTATGTGCTGCCATTGCCGCAAAGAAAACCAGCGGATCAAATCCCATTAAGGGCAGGGGGATGAAGATGGGAAACGCCATCAAATTGTGAAACCATGATTGTCGCAGGGCAACAGATAAATTGTATTCCTCACTCTGATGGTGAACAATGTGAGCACCCCAAAAAATGTTTACAGTATGTCCCCAGCGGTGTGCCCAATAGAAAAAGAAATCTTTGCCAATAATCGCTAACAAAAAGGACCAAAGCGTAATGGGCTGGTGCCAGATGGCGAAATTCTCATACACCAGCATATAAAATCCCAACAGCAGTACTTTAAATAAAAGTCCAAAAGCCTGGCTGCCAATACCTACGTTCAAGTTAGTGATGGTGTCGTTAAAACGGTAATTGGTCTTCTTCAACCACAGGCTCACCAATAATTCCAGGCCAATGAGCACTAGAAAAACCGGGATGGCAAATAAGATATATATGGCTTCCATTGAGACCGTTTTAAGGAGTTATAAAATTAACGAAACAATTTTGAAAAAATTAGATTCCAGACAAATTTTTTATGCACGCATACTAAATTTTGTGATTTTCCTGATAGGAATAATTTTTAGTGCGCCAATTCATACTCTTTATTCTGCCTCAATCTGCAATTCTGACCCTGCGGGCAGGCAGGCGTAGTGACACATCTAGTTTATGAGGAGCTAAAGATCCTAGCTGTGGAAGAGAGCTGTACTTTTGGTCGAATGATTTTTGTAAAGCTGTTCCATGAAATGGAACCCTATTTCTTAATCTCGATAGAATCGAAATCCTTAAAGATGGGAAAGTCCATTTTCTCCACCTTTTCTTTGTATGCTGCCCATTCCTTATCCGTCAGCGCAGTCACTTCATCCAGTACTTTTTGCACTTCCTTTTTCGCAAAATCAAAATAATTCAAAGCTGTTTTCGAGGGTTTCAACTTCCCAGAGTTGATATAATCTGCGGAGGTAACTAAATAATCCATCAAGCGGTAGGTAACATGATCATATCCAATAAAATCTTTGGCGAGCATATACTTACCCATGATTTCATCTGCCTTTCTTGTGATTGCCTTACCTTCCTTTTTGATCTCCTTTTTTAATGTGTCTTCCACATTCTCGAGCCTGCCATTAACAGATGAAACGGTTTTTTTCATTTTTTTCATTCGGTCAAATGCATTGGTGGCCGCAGTCACAACTCTGAGCCAATCATCATATAAATCCGCTTTGGCCTTCAAATCTTCCACAGGCACATTCTCTCTTGGATCAGCAACAATTTTCATCATTGTTGAGCCGCTGTGCTCACCGTAGGTAAGAATTATCTTATAATCTCCAGGCAATGCCAATCTGCCAGATGGAAGGTCCTCATCTTCCTTCGGTTTATCC
Source organism: Flavobacteriales bacterium (assembly GCA_012966015.1). Classification (GTDB taxonomy): domain Bacteria; phylum Bacteroidota; class Bacteroidia; order NORP154; family NORP154; genus NORP154. Next base: position 12,050 of record DTRI01000060.1, read on the forward strand.
CATGTTGGATATCGTACTCCATCCAGTCTTAGGTTCCAGCTGATTCTATTCAAACCCGTATCTGGTTTCATTTTGTAAGTTCGTACCGTATCGCCGGCACTGTTGAGAATCTCTACTTTCACCTTTCCATCATCCTTGTCCTTTTTATCGTCTTCATCCTTGTCCTCATCATCTTTCGCTTGCTCTGAGCCTGCCGAAGACTCATCATCCTTTTTAAGTTCTTTTATATAAAAGGAAATTCGGCCGTGTCGCACGCGGTTCGCTCCCTTGAAATGTGCTTGTGCGGTAAACCGAACACCGCCCACCGATTTATATTCAGCCAAAACTGCTGTTGGTGATTCGAAAACATGGAACGGATTTTTTAATATCTCTGCCCTGCTTTGGGCGAGCTCTCGCAGTGGCCTTAAGTCATCGAGCACATAAACCGCTCTGCCGAATGTCCCTATAATTAAGTCTCCTTCTCTGGGATGTATCTTCAAATCCATGGTAGAAACCGATGGGTAATCGTCTCTCCACTTGTTCCAAACCGCTCCGCCATCAATGGAAAAATACAATCCATTCTCAGCGCCAACAAACATGAGTTTAGACTCCACCGGATCCTGTACAAAACTAAGCGCATGGCCGCTAACATCCCCGGCATCCACAATTTGAACCCATATTTTTCCGTATTCCGTAACTCTATATATATACGGATTCCAATCATTTCGGCGGTAATTGTTGATTACTACAAAAGCTTCGTCCTCCCTATACGCAGAAGCGCTGATTTGCGCTATCCAGCTCCCCGGGGGGGCGCCCCTTACAAATCTTCCAAACAGATTTATCCAGGTTTTACCACCATCCCGTGTAATCTGTACCTTCCCATCGTCTGTTCCCACCCAAACCAAATCCTTATTCAATGGGCTTGGACTTATTGAAATGATGGTCGTGTAGTTCTCCGCCTGAGTAGCATCGATGGTTAGCCCACCACTTTTAGCCTGCTCTTGTTTGGTTGAGTCATTGGTCGTAAGATCCGGAGATATTACTTCCCACGACTGCCCGCAGTCGGTGCTCTTGTGCAAAAACTGGCTACCAAAATAGACACCGCAATCATCAAAAGGATCTTGTGCTATTCCGGCATTCCAATTGAATCTCAATTTAACGTCTCCGTTGTCTATGGGCTGAATATATTGGTTTCTGCCAGTTTCCATGTCGTAGCTGTGAAGCGTTCCCCCCTGGTACATGGCATAGCCCTTTCTGCTATTCTTCGGATTGGGTACCACATCGAATCCATCGCCAAACAGAAGCTCTTGCCAATGGCTATTTCTTATTCCTCCGCGCTGCCATATATAGGCTGGCCCTCTCCAGGAACCGTTGTCCTGCATCCCACCATAGATATTGTAAGGCTGATCCATATCCATATTAATATGATAGAATTGCCCCAGAGGTAAATTCTCTATAAACCTCCAATTCTTTCCTCTGTCTCTTGAGATATTCAATCCGCCGTCATTTCCGTTGATGAGATAATTGGGATCTTCCGGATGTATCCAAAAGGCGTGATGGTCCGGGTGCACCCCGTTTCCATAATTCAACAATTGCTTAAACGTCTTGCCTCCATCCTCGCTTAATGTGGTGTAGGACCAGAGGTTGTAAATTCTATTTTCATTTTTAGGATCTACGTAAATGTCGGCGTAATAGAACGGGCGGTTACCCACATTTTTATCTGATACCTTGCTCCATTTGAAGCCACCATCGGTAGATTTATACAGCGCCAACTTTTTAGACTCGACCAGCGCATATACAATATTCGGCATGGAAGGTGCAATGGCGAGGCCAATCCGCCCGAGCTCACCTTTTGGCAATCCTTGTTTATCTGTTCGCTTTTCCCAGGTATCGCCACCATCAAAGCTCACGTGAATTCCAGATCCCTTTCCACCAGAGTTAAATGTCCAGGGCTTTCTGCCATACTCCCACATAGCCGCGATCAGTTTATTCGGATTTGTCGGATCGACTACCAGGTCGGCAGCTCCAGTTTTGTTGTTTATGTATAGTATTCTCTTCCACGTTTTTCCCCCGTCAACAGTTCTAAAAACACCACGGTCGGTATTGGGGCCCCAGGCAGAGCCAAGCGAAGCCACATAAACGATGTCGGGATTATCACGATGTATGATGATACGATGGATTGTTTTGGTCTTCTTCAGCCCCATGAGCTTCCAATCCTTGCCGCCATTTATGCTTTTGAAGATGCCAGCTCCGCTTGTCTGAGAATTCCTGGGGTTTCCCTCTCCCGTCCCTGCCCAAATCACATCTGGATTCTTTTGGTCTATTGCCACCGCCCCGATAGATTGAACAGGTTGCTTATCAAACAAGGGTGTCCAGCTTATTCCCCCACTTTCAGATCGCCACAAGCCTCCTGAGGCAGTGCCTACATAAATGATATCCGGATCAGAAAGCACCACATCAATGGAGGTGACTCTACCACTCATACCCGCGGGACCGATGCTTCTTACCTTCATCCCTTTTAAAAGGGAAACGTCGACCTTTTGAGCAGCCGCCAATACACTGAGAGACAGCACCAACCCCAATATCATCCATTTCTTCATCTTGCCAGCTATTGTTATAAGGGCACCTAATTTAACTTTTTTTGCTTAGCCGATAGCCATCGGCTCAGGCGATAGTTGTAATCTTCCTATGAGAGCTGGTGAGGCCTTTTATTACGGCAGAGCTAAATCCCTCATGCTCCATCTCGTTCAAGCCCTCAATAGTACATCCTCTAGGGGTGGTAACCCGGTCAATCTCACTTTCGGGGTGCTTTTCGGACATGAGTAAAAGTGAAGCCGCGCCATTAACAGTTTGCGAGGTGATGAGCTGTGCCACATCAGCATCAAATCCAATCTGGATACCACCCTGAGATGTAGCCCTGATGAACCTCATTGCATAGGCAATTCCGCAGGCTCCCAATACTGTTGCTGCAGCCATCAAGTTCTCCTCAATCATTATTGCCTTACCCATCCCATTGAACATGCTCAACACTCTTGACTGTACAGCCTTTGACCCATTGTTCGTTGCAATACAGGTCATTGACCTTTGAATAGAAATGGCAGTATTGGGCATCGCTACGAAAACAGGACAATCAGGTCCCACTACGGATTGAATCTCAGCTATACTAACCCCAGTGACTACAGAAATCAGTATTTTGTTCTTGCCCAATCCTTCGGATATTCCTTTAATCACACCTTTTAACTGCTTTGGTTGCACCGCCAGGATGATGAAATCAGCTTTACGTGCCGCCTCCAAATTATTGGAAGATATTACAAAGCCCTGCTTTTTCAACGATTGTAATTTGGAGAGCTTTCTCCTGCACAGCATGATGTTGGAAGTTTTGTATTCCTTTGAAGCCTTCAGGCCCTGGGCTATTGCTATACCAATATTACCTGCCCCTATTATTGCAATGGTATCATTTTTCATCTTTGCTAGTTCAAATTTGTACCCAATTGTTCATTATCTGTCTACCATATTCTGTTAAGATCGATTCAGGGTGAAATTGTATCCCTCTTACATCATGACTTTTGTGTTTCACTCCCATAATTACCCCATCCTCAGTGGTGGCAATTACATCGATTTCATCTGGCAGAGAGTCTTTGTCGGCAATCCACGAGTGATATCTTCCAGCTTTGAAAGTTTCGGGGATGCCATTAAAAATATGATCAGCCGGTTCACTGACCGTTACATCTGTGGCCACCCCGTGAAATACGCGGTTCAAATTGACGAGCTTACCTCCAAAGGCCTGTATAATTGCCTGATGTCCCAAACATACCCCCAGAATTGATTTGCTGTTTGCATACTGTTTTATCACCTGCTCAATTATTCCTGCATCTTCCGGCAAACCAGGGCCCGGGGAGATCATGACCTTATCATATGCAGCAACCTGATCAATTTCTATCTGATCATTTCTCACAACACTCACCTGCACATTGCCAATAGACTCTAATATATGTACTAGATTGTACGTAAATGAGTCATAGTTGTCGATTACCAAGATTTTCATAAAGCTCTATCCGGAAACAAAAACCCAATCCACCAATTGGTTGATCGGGCTTAAGCCGGAGCAAAAATAATAAATAAGCGTATGCCTAACCTTACCGTTAATCTGTATCAGCA